>JBFIEP010000742.1:0-1615 GCA_041603335.1 Elusimicrobiota bacterium
CCCGGTTGGAGTGAACCCTTTCAAAAGCCCGATTTCGACGAGGTCACCATGATCGTTCGGGGGCGCAAACGCTTTGAAATCGACGGAGATATCGTTGAACTCGGCCCTAAGGAATCCATTCTCATAAAGAAAGGAGCCCGCATACGCTACTCAAACCCTTTCGAAGAAGAGCTTGAATACTGGTCCGTCTGCATCCCGGCCTTCTCTCCGGATGCGGTTCACCGCGAAGAGAACTAGCGCTTCCCATAAATTACGATTTCCTGAATCCCTCCTTCTGGAGCGGATGCCCGGCGGGAAATACCCCTTAGACTCAATTCTTTCCGTTATGGCGGCATTATCATATTAGCATCGGAGGATAGTGATGCTAAAAACAATTCCCTTTCTATTACTCTTTCTTCTCACCACGAATAATGCCTCAGCAAACCGGGCAATCTCCCGGGGAACACCTTCCGGAAAAATTTCTTCTCTTTCCAAAATCCCAACCGTCCTATCGCTGGGAATGATGGGCCAAACGACGCTATCGGTCCCGACTCTTCAGATCGGCATCGGAAACATTCTTGTTCCAAACACGCTGATTCCGCAAACGCTTAATGCCGCCGCACCCACGGAGCCGACCGCGAAGCCCGTTCCAGGCGAAATGCCGATCGGTCAAGGCACCGGCAAACAGATTATTGACGCTCCCGTTGCCGGTCGGGGGATCGGCGAAGAATTGCGGGAACTCTTCTCCCGTAAAAAGGAAAAGGAGGGAAGGCGTCGGAAACCAGCGGACAAAGAAATTCGAAGGTCGCGGGGGAAAAGCGCCCGTTCGCTTATTACCGACATGGATGAAGCAATCACCGAAGATAATGCTGCCCCGGAGGACATTGAGGAAGAAATCTCAAACCGGTTTGACGGGAAAGAACGAAACAGGGCCCAGCTGCACTAGACGACGCGTTGGCGCCGGACCGAGGATCCAAAGAGGTCTTCAAGCGACGCGATCGCCCGCTGATCCGGGACCCAAGAGATATCCCACTCCTGATCAATCGCACGAAACGTTTTACGATCGGAAACAAGAATCGATCCGGTTAACTTCCGCAATCGGTCCAAGTCCGCCAACGAAACGTATCCCCCCGACCCCATATCCGTCAATAAAGGAACATTCCAAAGCGCCCGCTTAAAAACGTCCTTGGAATCAGGTCGGGAACCCTTTAGCTCCGTCGCGCAACGAGCAAGAATCCAATGCGTCCAACGCCCGAATCGTACGCGCCACTTCTCACTGCGCTCAAGGGTTTGTTGAGAATAAAGCATCCGGGCCCGTTCCCCTGCTGTTTTAAGCAGCAATCGTCTCCCCATCCGATTTAAAGACATTCGTGCGTCCCGATACGCTTGGTCCTGGACGATTCCCGATAAAGACGCGGTAAGATTAATTTCCATACTATCGGCGGCCCCCGAAATATTCTCGAGGGGCCCCGCGAGGGTTTCATGCGTTAGAAAGACACCGGCATGATGCCATCGCACATCACCCGCTTCCTCGGTCTCACATGTCAGCCATCCGCGAAGACCACCCTCATTAAATTCAATTCGCCCCGCTTCACCCTCGTAGGAGGAGACTTTTTCCGGACCCGTCGGGACCGCC
>JBFIEP010000743.1:0-1611 GCA_041603335.1 Elusimicrobiota bacterium
CCCGCTTGGCGAGGTCTCCGAGGTATTCATATCGCCGTGGGCGTCGACCCAAATGAGTCCGATGTCCTGTTTCTTTGCTTTGTAGTACTTCCAAGAACCGGCAACAGAACCCATCGCGAGACTATGGTCTCCGCCTAACGTTATGGGGAAGGAATTATCTTTATGAGCCTTATGCACCGCAGCCGCAAGATCCTCGCAGACGTTTACAATCTCTTTCTTGAATCTCGTTTTCGCGTTGCCCTGGTCGTCAGGACGTTCAGGGACTTCGATATCGTCATCATAGGCGACTTCAAAGCCCATTTTTTCGAGTGCGTTCGAAATTCCGGCACGGCGAATAGCGTCGGGGCCGCCGGTGGCCCCGAGCTTACTCGCCCCAAGGTCCATCGGGACGCCGAAGATCGATACTTTTTGGGATCCGGCAGTCACCGGAAAACCCCCTTACGCCTTTACCGGAACCTTCGCGGCAATGTAGGCAGCCAGGTCGACAACACGGTTGGAGTAGCCCCACTCGTTGTCGTACCAGGCAAAAACCTTAACGAGCGTGCCTTCCATGACATCGGTCATGGTCGCATCGAACGTCGAGGACGCCGGGTTTCCGGTGAAATCCTTGGAGACGAGCTCGATTTCGGTGTAGTCCAAAACCTTCGCCATCGGACCTTCCGACGCGGCCTTTTTGAACATGGCGTTAACTTCTTCCTTGGTCGTGCTCTTCTTAACCACGGCGGCAAAGTCCACGAGGGAGACATCCGGCGTAGGTACGCGAACCGCACAACCGGAAAGTTTACCTTTGAGTTCCGGAACAACAAGGCCGATGGCCTTTGCCGCACCGGTCGATGACGGAATCATGCTGACCGCCGCCGCACGGGCCCGGCGAAGATCCTCGTGAGCGACATCCAGGAGCGCCTGGTCGTTGGTGTAGGAATGAATCGTCGTCATGATGCCGTGGGAGATGCCGAGTTCGTCGTTGAGCAGCTTCACCAACGGCGCCATGCAGTTGGTGGTGCAGGAGGCGTTGGAAATGATGTTGTGCAGCTCCGGATCGTACTTATCTTCGTTGATCCCCATGCAGATGGTGATGTCTTCATCCTGGCCCGGAGCCGAGATAATAACCTTCTTCGCGCCGGCCTTGATGTGGAGTCCGGCCTTCTCCTTGCTGCGGAAAAACCCGGTGGATTCGATAACCGTATCGACCCCGAGCTTCGTCCATGGGAGATCAGCGGGATTGCGCTCTGCGGTTACGACTACCGTCTTACCATCGATAATAAGGTTGCTGCCCTGTGCTTCCACGGTCCCGGGGTATTCCCCGAACGTGGAGTCATACTTAAAGAGGTGGGCGAGAGTTTCGGCGGGAACAAGGTCGTTCACTGCGACGAACTCAAGGTCGGCATTCTTAAGTCCTGCGCGAAGGACAAGACGTCCGATGCGTCCGAAACCGTTTATAGCTACTTTTGTGGCCATGGGTACTGCCTCCTATATAGGAACGAAATCTGGAAGGATTGTACGATTTTGGGCCTCGCGGGCCAATTGATTCGGATCAAGGAGGGGTGTCAGGCTTTAGGTCTGCGGCTTTCTGATGCGACGGGGTTAGTCCCTTTTCTTGGCCCACGCGCC
>JBFIEP010000744.1:0-1609 GCA_041603335.1 Elusimicrobiota bacterium
CCGGCGCCCGGTTCCAGGACCGGAAAGGCCGCGATGCTGCGGGCAATCTGCTTGTCGCTAAATCGGGTCATCACTAAGAACTACGGGGTTTCCGGCTCCCGGTTGCATTTTTTTCTCAGCATCTCCCGGGCCCGGGAAACACGGGCTTTTAAGGTTCCAACCGGAACACCCAAAACCTCGCTCATTTCCGCATACCCGAGGCCCTCTCCGAGATGCAAAAGCAGCGCCTCCCTAAAATCCAAGGGCAGCGCTGCGATCATCTTTTCGACGTATTCGACTTCCATCTTCGAGGCGACGACATCTTCCACCGAGGGGGATGCGTCCATCCTGTCAAACTCAATCGGTTCAAATTCCGCCTTCTGCTTGCGCGCATGATCGATAACAGCATTGCGCGCGATACGAAAAAGCCATGGAATAAAAGGTCTATTTTGGTCAAACGACGCTAAAGAACGAAAGGCCTTAATGAAAACTTCCTGCGCGAGATCTTCGGCAGCGCTGCGGTCGCGAAGCATGCGCAGAATAAAACCATACACCCGGTTGCGGTAGCGCGCGAGCAGGGCGGCATGCCCATCACGCCGGCCTTCCAGGCAGGCGCGAACAAGGACGACGTCGTCACAATCAGGGGAGAGGGGGTTGGACACTCTCTAAAGAATACGGAAAAAAACGATTTTGGTTGCTTTTATTTTGGAGCGGCGGCTTCTAATCGCAAGGACCCTCCCTACTAGCCGGAACAAACACCATTCGCTAGACTCTAAGTGTTATGAAAGCAATCATCCTTGCCGGCGGCCTCGGCACACGACTATCCGAACTGACAGAACGCATCCCTAAACCGATGGTGGAGATCGGCGATCGCCCGATTCTTTGGCATATCATGAAATCCTTCCATTCCTACGGCTTCGGGGAGTTTGTGATCGCCCTGGGATACAAGGGGGAAATCGTAAAGGATTTCTTTCTTAATTACCGGCAGTACGCAAGCTCAATGACAATCTCGCTCAAGAACGGCTCGGTCAAGCATTATGACGAACGGGCCGAGGACTGGACCGTGCATCTCTTAGAGACGGGAGATCACTCCATGACCGGTGGGCGCGTAAAGCGCGCGCTCGAACACGCAAACGAAACCTGCTTTATGACCTACGGGGACGGAGTTTCAGACATCGACCTTAAAAAATTACTCGCCTTTCACAAAAGCCACGGCAAGAAAGCCACCATTTCAGCGGTTCGCCCCCCTGCCCGCTTCGGGGCCCTCCAAATGGAGGGAGACAAGATCGTTAGCTTCGCGGAAAAACCCCAGACCGGGGAAGGCTGGATCAACGGCGGCTACTGCGTCCTGGAACCCAGCGTCTCCGACTACATCGAGGGCGACGAAACACTTTTCGAACGCGGTCCGCTCGAACGCCTCGCCAAAGAAGGGGAACTCATGGCGTACAAGCATGAGGGCTTTTGGCAGTGCATGGACACGAAGCGCGATCTTAAATATTTAAGCGCCCTTTGGGATGCAGGCAGCGCTCCCTGGAAATCCTGGTAATATGGGCTGGGACGGACGCCGTGTCTTTGTCACCGGCGCGACGGGTGTTATCGGCTCGTCGCTGACGCGGCAACTCATCGCCGA
>JBFIEP010000745.1:0-1592 GCA_041603335.1 Elusimicrobiota bacterium
AGGGCGGCGCGCAAAGCACTGGCAAAAGACTGCGTATGCGTTTTAACTTCGCGTTGGGTCACGAGGCATTTTTTATTGGGATGAACGAATTCGAGCGGATCTTCAATCGTAATGATGTGTTCCTTGCGCGTGGCGTTTACGTGATCGAGCATGGCCGCCATGGTGGTTGATTTTCCCGATCCGGTAGGCCCCGTCACCAGAACAAGTCCTTTGGAGAATTCGCAGAGCTTTAGAATCGAGGGTGTGAGATAGGTCGATTTGGCAGTGGGGACTTCCGAAGGAATAAGGCGAAAGGTCGCGCCGATCCCTTTGTGTTCCTGGAAAACGTTGCAGCGAAGTCTTTTCCCGGTAGGGAGGGTGTGGGAAAAATCCACATCCATTGTTTCATCAAATTGGGTTTTAGAATCAGGAGGCATGATCTCGTAGATCATGTTTTTAACAGTATCGGCTTCTAGGACTGTTGATTTAAGGGGGAGCATGGTTCCGTGAACACGAACCATCGGCGGCAAGCCGCAGCGTAAATGTAAATCCGAACCCTTAAAGCGTTCCAGTCGTTCGAATAGGTCGTCGATCTCGGCCATAGACGGTCCTCCAAAAGAGAGTCTTCGAAGGGTAGCTCCGGCCTCTGTTTATGTCAAGATAGGGCATGCGGATTTTCCTTACCTTGGTTTTTTTATCCCTCGTCGTAGGAATGGATTATTTAGCTCGAATTGCGCCCGTTGGAACAGGCTACGCGGCGAAAATCCTCTGTTCCGCGGTTTTTGTCTCGGGCCGTAAGCCGGAAGCGGTTATTGCGGAGGAATTCACTGTTCCTGAAGGGGGGATTCTTCGGCTATTTTCCTACAACGTCGATTTTGAGCGGCGGCGCGTTTCCTCGCATTTTTTCGGAACGAATGTCGCCTGGGCTGTTTGGCGGCCGGGTTTGGGCTGTACGTTGAGTCTCTCGGCGGCCCGCTCTGAAAAGCTCGGAGCCCAACTCGGTGCGTTGCCTGCGGTAAAACATTCTCCTTGGCGTGTCCGTAAAAAGTCTCCTTCCCTGGAGGCGGTTCTAGATCAGGCGTTTTCCGATCCGGGAACCCGCGCGGTTGTCGTGGTCCGCGGCGGGGAGATTCTTGCCGAGCGCTATGCCCGCGGCATCGCCCCGCGAACCGCCCTTTTGGGATGGTCGATGACGAAAACCGTGACAAATGCGCTCGTGGGAATCCGTTTGGAGGCGTTGAATATCCCTCTTCGGTCTGATGGTCTTTTCCCCGCATGGACGGGTCGGAAGAAAGAGATTACTTACGAAAATCTTCTCCGTATGCGCAGCGGTTTGCGATTTAGGGAAGTGTATTCCGCCGTGCCTTCGGATGTTTCCCGGATGCTGTTTTCGTTAGGGGACGCGGCGGGGTATGCTTCGAGGATGCCTCTGGAGCACGCGCCGGGAACCCATTGGTCTTATTCAAGCGGGACCAGCAACATTCTGATGCGGCTGCTGCGCAATACGTTCGCGGATCCATCGGAGTATTACGCTTTCCCGCGCAAGGCCCTCTTTGATCCCATCGGCGCCGATACGGCGGTGCTGGAAACCGATGCCGCCGGCACCTTTGTCG
>JBFIEP010000746.1:0-1590 GCA_041603335.1 Elusimicrobiota bacterium
GGCGCGCAGCGGTGGGCGTGATTACACACTCCGATCAGGTGGAACCGGCGCGGATTTCTGAGATCCGCGACCAACTCCGGGCGATCCACCCGAGTCTCAAAATTTTAGAAGCGGTCCATCGTGCGGACTTTCTTTTGGATTTGAAGAGTGACCGCAGAAGGCGGCTTAGCTATCTGAAAGGGAAGCAAGCCGCTTGCCTTTCCGCCTTAGGCGATCCGAGGCCGTTTGAATCGCATATCAATGAGGCTGGTGCCCATTTGACGCAGCGTTGGCGATACCCGGATCATCATCCCTACACCTTGGAGGACCTGCAATCAGTCCAAAACGTCTTGAATGGGGCATTGTTGGTGACAACATTTAAGGACATGCCGAGACTTCCTCCCGGGTGGCAGGAAGTATTGGATGGAGAGATTGTTGCGTTGGGGATTCGCATGGAAATTACGAAGGGAAAGGCGGCCTGGGAGAGGGCCCTGATCGATTCATGAATAGAAAAACCCGCCGCGTTGCTTTTTTAGATAGGGATGGGACCATTATTCATGATCGCCCGGGTCATTATCTCACCCGACCTAAAAATTTGAAGCTTTATAGCCGTGCAGCCGAGGGAATGAAGCTGCTGCGTAATGCGGGATTTCGCCTAGTCATCGTTTCAAATCAAAGCGGGTTGGGTCGGGGATACCTCTCCGTAGCTACGCTTGGACGCATCCACTCCCGGTTGAAAAAGGATCTTGCCGCCAAAGGCGCTAAGCTCGATGGCATATACTATTGCCCCCATCATCCTGATGACCGGTGTCGATGCCGCAAGCCCCTGCCTGCGCTCGGCAAACGTGCCGCACGGGAAATGGGCCTAACGATGAAGGGGGCTGTGATGGTCGGGGATAAATTGGCGGATATTAATTTCGGAAAAAGCTTGGGGATAGCTTCGGTTCTTGTGAAAACCGGGCATGGCCGGTCGCAAAAAGTCCTCCATGGCAAAAAACTGCGTCCGACGCACGAAGCTCGTGATTTATTGGGAGCGGCGCGTTGGATTATTAAGAATTTATCCCTTATTTTCTTCTTGACCCTTCCGGCTCAGGCCAGGGTCGCGATAACCAGTGCCGCAATTTCATCCCCAAGCGTTTTGGTGGGAAGCACCATTAAGCTCCCTACTGGTTCGCCTAAGGTTCCTTTCCTTGGGGAGAAACTCGATTTTGAAGTTAAGTGGGGCGTCCTCTCGATGGGATTCGCCTCCATGGAATCCTCAGAGGTCGTGGAATTTAACGGAGAGCCCGCGTACCGTATTGTCTCTAAAGCAAAGACCGCGCGCTTTGCCGATAAGTTCTACAAAGTCAGGGACGTTAATGAATCCTGGCTGCGCACCTCGGATCTTGTCTCTTTGGGGTATTCCAAGAAACTTCGTGAGGGAAAATTTTTCCGGGATGAATGGGTCGTTTATGATTATCCCAATAAGTCTTGGCTGTCTAAACGGGTAAACCGGGACGGCAGTTTCGAGTATTCCAAGGGTGAATTGCTCGGACACGTTCAAGATATTCTTTCAAGCATGTATTGGATTCGAAACAAGGAACTTAAGGTCGGGGATGAATTCATTCTCGA
>JBFIEP010000747.1:0-1588 GCA_041603335.1 Elusimicrobiota bacterium
GACCCAGGACGGCGTGTCTATGGCCTATACCTACGAGAATAAGGTCTTGGAGGCAAAGGGGCATGTCGATATCTTCGATTTTTCCGGCCATGAAGCCTTGAAGGCTATCAATAAGGCTTGCAAGGCCAAGCATGAAGGTAAGACCTGGTCGGATGTCTCGATTGCCTTTAAAGCACAATTCAAGTCGTGTCTGTAGGACGCTGCCCTTTCTTTTGAGGCCGGGGTACCAGCGGGTCGTACCAAAGACCTGCGCCGCGGGCCAGGTCGCGCACTCCGAACGTTGCGTCTGTGACAACCTTCTCCCAGTCGGATTCCCCGCGCGAGATTTTATCGAGATCCTCTTCCAACCGTTTCGTGTAGTCGAGGTCGATAAAATTCCCTGTGTAGTTACGGACGAGAAATGCAGTGACCTGCATCCCCAGCGGAGTGCAGTGCAGCTTTCGCTTCTTTTCTTCAACATAGGTGCGCATGATAATGGTGCGCAGAATATTGGCGTACGTGGACGGTCTCCCGATTCCATCTTTCTCCAACTTCTTAATGAGAGAGGCTTGCGTGTAGCGGGCGGGCGGTTTGGAGCTGCGCAATTGGTGTATTAATTCCAGAAGCGTGAGCGCGTCGGCGACATCGAGAAGGGGGAGCTTCTTATTCTCGTCTAGATCCGCGTCTTTCTTGGATTTTTTCTTTTTCTCCTCGGTGGCGTCGCCGCTCGTTAATTTCCGCCAACCGTCAAAGAGTTCCACCTTCCCCTTGGCCTGGAAGATTCCAAGAGGAATGGTTCCGTGTTTCTCGTGTTTCCACCCGCCCGGATCGCAGGCGATGTCGATCGTCGTCATCTGGTCCTTGCCGGGGGCCATCTGCGACGCGATAAAGCGACGCCAAATTAAGGTGTAGAGTTCGCCGGCCGGACCTTTCCCGGCGCCCGCAGACCCGGTTTCCGGCGCGGTCGGGCGAATCGCTTCGTGGGCTTCCTGGGCGTTTGCCGCTTTCGAGGCGTGGATTACCGGTTTTTCAGGCAGGTATTCGGGAGGGAATTTTTTTCCGATCATTTCTCGGGCGATGGCGACCGCTTCGGGAGCAAGCGCGGTCGAGTCCGTTCGGTGATAGGTGATCTTTCCTTCCTCAAAGAGACCCTGCAGGAGTTTCATTGTCTGCTCGGGATTAATCTTTAGCTGTACCGACGCGGCCTGTTGAACCGTCGCGGTCGTAAAGGGAGCCGGCGCGTTTCGCAGGGCGTCGCGGCGTTGACAGGCGAGGACCTCCCAAGAAACGGCCTTGAGCTGTTCAACGGTTTTCTTAGCTACGGCCTCATCACGGAGTCGGTGTCCGAGCGGGTCTCCTTTCCACGTGATGAGGCGTGCGGTGAAGGAGGGTTTGACGCCTTCTTTTTCGAGTTTTGCGTCCAGAACGAAGTACTTCACGTTATCGTGTTTGTTGATTTCCTGTTCGCGCCGTGCGACCAGGCGCAGAGCAACCGACTGGACGCGTCCCGCACTTTTGGCTTCCTTGCTTACCTTGCGCAGTGTGGGGCTTACCATCCACCCCACGACGCGGTCAAGGACGCGGCGTGCTTGTTGGGCGTCAACGAGGC
>JBFIEP010000748.1:0-1585 GCA_041603335.1 Elusimicrobiota bacterium
TCGTGGTAAACGGACCCGGGATCAGTGAAGCGTTAAGAGCCGCGACGCGGAAATAATACGTCGTATTCGGATTCAAGGCGGGAGAGAACACCGTCATCGTACTGACCAGCCCGTTTTCGGTCTGGGAGGAAATGATCGTGCTGGTGAAATCTGAAGTATCCGAGGCCTCCAATCGATACCCGAAGGCGATGTCCTTAGCCGCCCAGGCAGCCGTAATCGAAGACTCAAAGACACCGAGGAAGGCGGGATCAACCAAGACCGGCCCGCCCAACAACGTTGCAGTCGATCCAAGGTGGGTGAAGCCGCCCGAACGTCCATTGTGGTTAAACGCGGCGACCCGGAAGTAATAGGTGGTCCCTTCAAACAAGGCGGGTGCCGATACCGTTAGCGAGGATGCCGTCCTCTCAAACGTGGAGGATGCCGTGATGATCCCTGTAAAGTCGGATGCCGTAGACGCCTCAACACGATACCCTTCAGCGGAATCCACCAACGGCAACGGCGGTGCGGATATCCACGCCACCGTAATAGAGGAGGGGAAAGCTCCAAGGAAGGTGTCGACTTCGGGCTTGGCGAAAGGGGCCTTGGCCAAGGTCGATGTCGACGGCAAGGAGGTGTAATGACCTGCGACTCCATTGTGATTGCGGCTCGCGGCACGGAAATAATACGTCGTATTCTCAAAGAGAGCCGGCGTAATCAAGGTCAAAGAATTCCCGAAATTCGAATTCGATTTATTGTCCGTGATCGTTCCGGTGAAATCGGGCGCGGTCGATGCCTGTAGGTAATAGCCCTCGGTCGTGTCGCTCAAAGGGCCGCCGGGGCGGGACTGCCAGGTAACCGTCATTGACGTTTCGAAAATGGATGGGAACGAGTTTACAGGCGTTTCAGCCAAGGGCGGCAAGGCCAAGGTAGAGGTGGAAAGACTCTGGCCATAGGTGCGCACGAAATTGTGATTAAACGACCCGACGCGGAAATAATAAGTCGTATTGGTTTCAAGCGCGGATGAGAAAATAGTCAACGTACTTGCAGCGACCTCGAATGTTTGCGACGAGCGCAATCCGGTCGTAAATAAATCGTCCTCGGCCGCCTCCAAGCGGTACCCTTCGGATGTTAAATCAAGCGGCGGCGGAGCGGGGAAAGCCGCCCAGCCGACAGACACAGAGGTCTCAAAAATCTCAAAAAAGGCTTCATCCGCAACCGGCAGAGCGAACGTCGACGTAGAACTCAAATCGGCGAAAGGTCCAAGCGCACCGTTCAAGGATACCGCCGAAACCCGCGCGTAATAGGTCGTATTCAAATCCAACGGAGGGCTCGCGATTGAGAGCGTACTCACCAAAACACTATCGGTTTGCGAGGACGTGATCACGCCGGTAATGTCCGACGCGGTCGATACTTCAAGACGGTAACCATTGCCTGACGCTTTCTGCGGCGCGGTGGGCAAAGCCGCCCACGCAATCGTTAAGGAACTCGAGAAGACGCCGATGTACGTTTCGGGGAGCACGGTGGGAACGATGGGCAAAGTTGCCGTCGAACCCAGAATGGTAAAGGGTCCGGGCACACGGTTGTGGTTCAACCCCGCTACACGGAA
>JBFIEP010000749.1:0-1581 GCA_041603335.1 Elusimicrobiota bacterium
AGGGCCTTCAACAGCTGTCCGGCGGCGAGAAATTCAATCGCGCGACCTGCATCAAGCGCCCCCCCGTATTCATCCCCGCGTAAAATCGCGGCGAGAGGATTACTCTTGGGAAACTCTTGCGGGGACATCGCCCTTAATTCCTCGAAAAATTTACCGCGACGGACACCTACAGGATCGGCCCCCGGTTTTTCCGCACCCGAAGCCTCTGCGGCTTTTTCGGTCTCACCGGGACCAGCCGTCGCACAGCCGCCGGCGGCCAATGCCAGACCCAGGACAACGCCAATCGCCATGCGAAAGAAACCATGCAGCATAGAAATAGGATACCTGTCCGGCGACTTCGAAGGATTGCCGTGATGTTTCGGATTTAGCCGATAATCAGGCGTACGCCGCCCAATTCGGCTATTTTATGGGGAAATCGGTCACCCGGCGTTCCGATAAACATGTAATTCTTAGGAACGTTGAGCTTGCGGGAAAGCCGCTCAATCAACTCCGGGCCGAAGGCTCCTTTCACGGCAAGAAAATCGATCCTCAGGTTCGGATACAGGCGATCAATCCCCAGCAGCTGTTCAGCGAGACCCATCGGAATATCCTGTTCGTCCTGGTACGCGTAGACCACCATGAGATTCGACGTCTGTTCGTTTTCAAGAACGTAGAGTGCGGCATGGTTGAGAGCCACAACCCCGTCCCCTTTTGTGAAGTAAATCATCGTCCGTTCCTGAATCGCTTCAAGGCGGTCCACGATGCTGATGGATAATTCTGCGTTGACCTTATGGACGAACATGACCACGCTGCGCCCGAGCTTCAAGCCCAACCTTAAAATGGGAATGCGAAGAAACATCACCGCAACCACTGCCGACATCGCTCCAAGATAAGTCGCGAATATTTTTATGTTCGGCCCTGTGAGATTGCCGGACAGCCCCACGAGCACCGCGACCAAGGCAAAAACAACCGCCCCCCAACTCGCTCGGACCGAGCGCGGCAAACGTTTTCGCTCGATCTTAAGGAGCATGTTGCCAATCGCAAACAGCGCCATCACGCAGAGGAAGGACAGCGTGTAAACACCCGCCAAACGATCAACATGGCCCTCGGTCGCAAACAAGATAGAGCAGCAAACGCCGAAGAAAGCGAGGATGATCCAATGGTTGGTCTGACGCCATTTATTTTCCTGCAAAAAGAACTCAGGCAAGCAGGCGTCGAGACTCATCCGGCGAACAAGCCCGGTCACGCCGACATAGGACGTAAGCACCGCTCCCGACAAGACCAAAACCGCATCCACGCCCACAAGCGTTTTAAGCCATCCCCCCGCGGCACGATCCCCCATGACGGCGAGAAGACTCGTGGCGTGTTCGGCGACTTCAACACGAGGCACCATCCCCAGCGCAAGGAGACAAACAAGAGGATTAAACACCGAGACGGCAATCCACATATTGCGCAAGGTCTGCGGGAATACACCCTCTTTCTGCTCTTCAATAAAGTTCGCGGAACTCTCAAACCCGGAGATCCCCAGCATCGCGGCTGCAAACCCCAAATAAAGGGCCCGGACCAAGCTGGTATTCTCCGGGAGCGGATTAGCCCAATTAG
>JBFIEP010000750.1:0-1580 GCA_041603335.1 Elusimicrobiota bacterium
ATGCAGGACCAAAACAACTCCGAATCCTCCGGAAAACCACGAAATCGAAGCAGCAAGCGTAAACAGTGTATGGGATGCCGCTAAGGCGGCGGCGACGGCGGTCGGAACGAGACCTAAACCGAGCGCCGTCAATGCCGGATGACGACGGCGCACTCGGGCCATTACTCGAGCATGTACTCTTCGTATGGAATCTTAGCCGCATCCAACTCGGCCTTCCACAGCTTTTTCGTACT
This sequence comes from Elusimicrobiota bacterium, assembly GCA_041603335.1. Lineage (GTDB taxonomy): Bacteria > Elusimicrobiota > Elusimicrobia > UBA1565 > UBA1565 > UBA1565. The sequence continues at coordinate 234 of JBFIEP010000750.1, forward strand.
CACCATCTTCTCACGGGATTGACGGACCCATTTACTATTCGGCGGAGAGAAAAGATCGACCGCCGTTTTAAACCAATGATAGGCGTATTTGAGGGAACTCTCAGCGACAGCCTCATCCCGACGGAACTCTTCCAGGGATGCACGCTGCTTATATTCCGTCTCATCCATTCGTCCTGCGGCTTTCTCCCGCTTCAGTTCATCAACAGCCTTCTCATACAAAACCTGAAAATGAGCTTTTTTAACCGCGGGATCTGCATGCCACGCAAGATACTTCTCACCTTCATTAAAGGCGGTGCGGGCACGCAGAACGAGATCTATATAAACGGCACCAAAAACAAAAACGGCACCAAGGGCGAGAAGTTTAACCCAGCGAGTCAAGGCTACCAGCTGCCGGAAAGTCCGCCCCGCTTCGGCTTACCGAATCCTCCCGGGGCGGGGGGCTTTGTGGCCAGCAGTTTGTGCAGCCGACCTGCGAGTACGGCGGGCTTAATCGGTTTTTCGATGTACTCGCGAACATTGGATTCCTGCAGAATCATGTCAATCGTCGCCTGGTCGATTTTGCGACCGGTGATTACAAGAATCGGAACGTCGCGCGCTTCTCCCATCTGCAATTCCTTAGCGACCTCGAATCCACCCATTCCCGGAAGCATGAAATCAAGCACGATCGCGTTGGGAACAGCCGCATCGACCTTTCGAAGCGCCTCCTGCCCATCACTAGCACGATCGGTTCTAAATCCTTCCTTCTTCAGAATGTGTTCGAGCAGATCGAGAATACTCTCATCGTCATCGACGATAAGAACAAGCTTCTCTTTGGGGTCGGTTCCGCCGCTAGAAAGTGACATAGGTAAATTAACGGTACAAAAAACTATCTGCTCTTGCCAGCCTGTTTTACAGATTCGTTGTCACGAGGGTTTCGGTCGTCTGCACCCCGTGAATGCCGCGAATCTCCCGAACAATAAGCCCGCTTAACTTGTCGATCGTATCCGCTTCGGCCTGAAGAACGGCATCCCACGAGCCGAAAGTCAGAAACACATCGGTGATGCCCTTAATGGTCCGAATTTGATTCATAGCCTTCTGCTCAAGGCCCGCGATTAGCTTGCAGAGGACGAACGCTTTCATGATCTCATCTCCTTTTATTCCATCGATCAACTGCGTATTTAGTGTGTCTCAAACGCTCCGCGACCGCAAGCGTTTCTTCGGGAATTTCCCGGGGCTCAAAAACGACCTTCCACTGGAGACCAATCCCCTCGAGGAGGGCTCCCTGAAGCTCCTGAGTGTTGGCACGAAACGGTTCGGGCCGCATCGAGCCCTGATAAAGCCCTGTCTCCCCCCTCCGTCTTAACGCCC
>JBFIEP010000751.1:0-1579 GCA_041603335.1 Elusimicrobiota bacterium
GACATCCAGATTGAAGCCGATGAGATGCTGAAGACCAAGAAGAAACTCAATGAGCTCTTTGCCAAGCATACGGGGCAGAAGGTCTCACGGATCGAGGCAGACATGGACCGCAATCACTATCTGTCGGCTGAAAGTGCCAAGGAGTACGGCATTATCGATCATGTGATCGAACATAAACCGCACAAAATCGTCTGATAGGTCCGGGTCTTGAGTAAAACTCCACCAACCACAGCCCCTTCCCGCCGGGAAGAACGTCCTAAACGGCTGCCTCTATTGGCCGTCAGGGATGTCGTCGTATTCCCTCACATGGCGCTCCCCCTCTCTGTCGGGCGGGACCGTTCGATTAAAGCACTCGAACAGACCATGCAGGCAGGAAAACTCGTGGCGGTGACCGCGCAAAAAAAGGCATCGGTTGAGGATCCTAAGGAAGGCGATCTATATAAGGTAGGGGTATTGGCGGAAGTCATCCAATTCCTTCGGATGCCCGATGGGACCTTGAAAGTCTTCCTTCAGGGTGTAACCCGCATTAAACTTAAGAATCTAAAGATTGTCGGCAGCGGTTTCTGGGAAGCCGATCTTGATTATCCCGTAGAGAGTGTCGACGATACGCCTAAGCTTGAAGCACTTATGCGCCAATGCGTGCAGTCGTTTGAACATTATTTGAAATTGACCCGGCGCGCGCCGCCGGAAGCGGGACAGTCGCTCAATCAGATTCGGGAACCCTCCCGTTTGGCGGATACCATCGCGGCAAATGCCGTGACCAAATTGCCGGACCGGCAGTCCCTGTTGGAAACCATCCCCCCCGCAAAGCGCCTGGAGAAGCTCGGCGAATTGATTAATGCGGAAATTGAGATTTTGGGGTTGGAAAAGAAGATCCACACCCGTGTTCGCTCCTCGATTCAGAAGACGCAAAAAGAGTATTACCTGACCGAGCAGATGAAGGCGATTCAGAAGGAGCTTCGCCAGAAAGATGATTTTGCAAAAGAGATCGAAGAAATAGGCCTTCAGATCAAAGAAGCGAGCATGCCGAAGGCCGCTGAAGAAGCGGCGTTTAAAGAGCTTCGCCGGCTTGAAAAAATGATGCCGTTTTCTCCCGAGTCTACGGTAAGCCGTTCTTATCTCGATTGGATGACCCATTTGCCGTGGTCGGTTTCGACGAAGGATTCGCTGGATGTTAAGAAGGCGAAGAAGGTTTTGGATGGAGACCATTTCGGTCTTGAAAAAGCGAAGGACCGGATTTTGGAGTACCTCGCGGTTTGTAAATTAACGAAAAGTTTGCGGGGGCCGATTTTATGCTTCGTGGGACCTCCGGGGGTCGGGAAAACCTCGCTCGGCCGCTCTATTGCAACTGCGATGAACCGCAGTTTTGTGCGCATCTCGCTTGGCGGCGTACGGGATGAAGCCGAGATCAGAGGGCATCGGAGAACCTACATCGGTTCCTTGCCCGGGCGCATTATGCAGTCTCTGCGTAAAGCCAAGAGCAATAATCCTGTTTTCCTGCTCGATGAAATCGACAAGATGGGAACGGACTGGCATGGCGATCCTGCGGCGGCGCTGCTTGAAGTTCTCGATCCCGAGC
>JBFIEP010000752.1:0-1577 GCA_041603335.1 Elusimicrobiota bacterium
GTCAGTCCTTCGACCGCCCACATTTCCGCCTCATGCAGGCTGTCCCGGCTGGCTTCGGGATGATTCGGCCATTGGGGATGACGGTCCGATATCATCGGGAGGAAATAGCGGCGAAGGGGATCCGATTTCAGATCCTTCTCATCCATCGTATTAATCATCTGCGGAGGGACGAGAAGGGACATTGTGGCCTTCTCTTTCTGGTCCCGCTCAATCTCAGATGCAATATCATCGGTAAGAAGATCCCCTAAAACCTTTTTCAGATCACCGAGGTTTTTGACCGAGTTGCGCCTCTGCCAAAGAGCGCTTTCCCAATCAGCGGTAGACACGTCTTTCCAGCCGGGAAAACGCCGCCAATCGGGCTCTACAAATTCCCGCTTCAGCGGATATTCGAAGGGTTGCTCGGCCGCGTAGGCCGAAGGAATTTCAGTTCGTACAATCTTCGCCATTAGGCCGTCATTCTACTATAATCATTCCAATGCATAGAAAACCCCTTAAATCCCTCGCTGCCCTGGGGCTTATGAGCGTCCTTATCACCGGGGGAGTCCACGCGAAGTCCGATTGGAAGAAGATTGGCGACGGCCTCAAACAAGTTAAAGAGCTTAGTGACGAATTGCACCTCGGCCGCGAAAATGAGGAGAATTTAGGGAAAGAGGTCGCCGCCTATCTGATCGCCCGGCACGGTCTCTTGCAGGATGAGGACCGCACGCGCTACATTTCCCTGGTCGGCCTGACCCTCGCGCGCGGTGCCAAACGCGATATTCCCTATAAATTCGGCATCCTGGACACCGATGCGGTCAACGCCTACGCCACTCCCGGAGGGCGCATCTTCGTCACCGCCGGACTTCTGGATAAACTCTCCAATGAAGCGCAACTTGCAGGCGTGCTGGCCCACGAGATCATTCATGTAGACGAAAAGCACACAATCAAGGGATTTGTGAAGGCAAAGGCGCTGGGAGCCATCGGGAAAAAGATTTCGAAGAAGTCTGAGTTCGACGACCTCGTCAAAAAGCTAATTGAAGGCATTGCCAACCGCGGCTTTCCAAAAGCCGACGAATACAAGGCCGACCTTCATTCCCTTGCTCTCATGGAAGCGTCAGGCTACAATCGACACGGTTTAAGCTCGGCACTGACAAAACTTTATGGAAAAAGGAAGGAGACGCTGAACCAATCCTTCCATAGCCGTCACCCCTCTTTAAAAAGCCGTCTGCACAAGCTCAAACGTCACCTGAAAGACGTCCCCGAAAAAGAAGGGCAGATCCTCGGCCGCCGCTACCGCGGCAATTTGCGATAAGTCAGGGTTTTTTCGTCGGGGCCAACTTTTCCAGCTTGGCCGACAATTTTTGAAGATCGATGGGCTTCATTAGATAGTCTGTTGCGCCCGCCTCGAGAAGACGATCAACATCTTCCAACTGCGTGCGTCCCGTAATCATAACAATCGGCGTTTCCTTTAAACGCTCAACTGTCCGAAGCAGTTGAACAACGCCGAGACCGTTCAATCCGGGCATATCATAATCCAATAGAATCAAAGAGAAATCGCCACTACGGGCAGCCTCGGCCGCTTCGACACCATCTCCAAC
>JBFIEP010000753.1:0-1574 GCA_041603335.1 Elusimicrobiota bacterium
AGCCGATACCAAAAATTACTAATTCTCAATCGCATCGCCATCGGGCTCTTTTCAGGGCACTCTCTGAAAGAATCCCTGGAACGGGCGGCGCACGGCATCCTCGCCCTCTCCGGTGGGAAATACCTGGTCTTATACCGGCGCGGCGATGCCGGATCTCTTGACCCGATTTTTCACCTTGGAGATCGCCGCTTTGGCGATGAAGCGGCGGCCCCCGGCCTACGGGACGCTCTTATGCGTCTGCGCCTGGACCCCAAACCCGCCTGGTCTCCGCCGCCTCCCTTGGGTTGGTTTGCGTCGCCCATAGGAGCGCATTCAACCCGTCACCTGGACGGGGTTCTTGCAGTCGGCTTTTTAACAGAAACGCCGCCCCCAGCCGATAGTCAAGCACTGCTCAGCGACGTCTGCCGCATGCTTCACAATGCCTTCCGAGCGGACCGTCAATTACGGGAACAAGAAACGCTGGCGGCTGTAACAGAACAATCTACCGACCCGATTCTCATGACGGATTTGGAGGGACGCATAACCTCCTGGAGTCGGGGCGCAGAGGAAACCTTCGGATTTTCAGCGGAAGAGGCGTTAAATCAAGACATGTCTTCCTTTCTTGTTGTTCCCGGCGAGGAAGAAGAAGCGACGCGTATCGAGGAGGAGGCTCTTGAAAAAGGCAGCATTCTCGCAACCGAAGCGAAGCGCCTTCACAGGGATGGGAGCGTGATTGACGTCGAAGTAACCTACACGGTCATCAAAGACGATGCCGGACGTCCCTTCGGAATGGTTCGCATTTTTCGTGATATCACACGGCGCAAGGAAATGGAACGAATGCGCGAGGAATTTATAGCCCTGGTAACCCACGACCTCAGAATTCCTCTCACCTCGATCCGGGGGTTTTCGGACACGATGGTCGAATACTGGAAGGATCTCCCTGAAGAAGATAAAATCAAGTACACGAAGGTTATCCTAAGGGAGTCTAAACGGATGGGCCGACTCGTTGATGACTTCCTCGACCTCTCTAGATTAGAAGCGGGGACTCCCGACGACTTTATTCGACTGAATGCAGAGATACGGCCTCTGCTTGAAACGGTGGTTGATACTCTCAAAGGCTACGGACCCTTTATCACGTTTGAAATCGATGCGCCCGAGTCACTGCCTAAAATCCCAATCGATTCAGACCAAGTAGAAAGAGTTCTCATTAATCTGGGGGGCAACGCGATTAAATACTCACCGGACAAGGGAACGGTCCGCTTTACGGCAAAAGAGATTGATGGGGCAGTCGAGTTTTCCGTCTCCGACGAGGGACCCGGTATCCCCGAGGAAGCCCAAAAAAAACTTTTCGATAAATTCTACCGGGTATCCGATGACATTTCGAAGGCAAAGCGCGGAACAGGACTCGGCCTGACGGTCTGCAAGTACATCGTGGAGGCCCACGGGGGCTCGATCCGGGTTGAAAGTAATCTCGGGAAGGGATCCGCGTTCAAATTCCGCCTTCCCTTGAAAAAGCCTGAAACATCCAAATAAGGTATAGTGTCGTTAGCGATGCCCAAAAAATCCGTTTCTTATACTCTGCTCAAGCATTTTTC
>JBFIEP010000754.1:0-1573 GCA_041603335.1 Elusimicrobiota bacterium
ACCCGCGTTTGAATGAGGGGTTTTCGATCACGCGGATCGTCCGGTTGGGGTGCTCCCACTACAAGATCTTCCATATCCTCTAAGGATAAAGGGGACGCGGCAATTGGGCAAGAGGGTAAAAGACACGCGCCCCGCTAGGGGGCGCGTGTCTTTTTTTAGATTCAGACCCGATTAATGAATTTCGAATTTGAAGTTGGGCGTATAGAATTGGAAGCCCGGGCTTTTGTGCGGCCCTTTGTGTTGGCCCCCATGGGGACCGTAGCGAAGTCTGCCGTCGTGATCACGGTAATAATCGCTGTGGGGCTTGCTGTGTTCCCCGTAGCGGCGCCGCTGGCTGTACGGTGAGCCGTAGTAATAGCGGGGTGTTTCGGGATGGACCCGTCGCTCTCTGTTGGGTCCTTGATGCAGTCCTCCGTGCGGACCGTAGCGAAGAACACCGTTGTGGTCGCGGTAGTAATCGCTGTGCGGCTTACTGTGTTCCCCGTATTTTCGGGGTGGTGTTGAGTAGTAATACCGGCTCCGTCCGCTGTAGAAGCGGAGCTGAATGTCGGAAGCCCGCTTGATTGCGGCTTGGCTGCCTTTGACCGATCCCCATGACTTCGTATTTCCGTCGCGGTCCCTGTTGATCTTCACGCCCTCTTTCGCAAGGGCATCCCTGAACCCGGAAAGAACATCTCCGTTCCAGTTAATCGCAGAAGCCTGTTCTGCGTTTGCGTCCCCGGGAGCCGCTGCGACTCCCAGGTTGAGGACTAAAGACGCAACGAACATCATCGCGGTTTTGTTCATGTCTTATTCTCCTCCACCTCTCCGTACTGCCAGGTTAGGAGAATACGCCGAAATGAATGAGAGCCAAAGGGTCGCTCGGGTAAGAAGCATGTCCTCCCACCAGCCTGCAAAGATCGCAGGTCCAACGGGAAGGGAACAAATAGCCTGCGTCGCTCGTAGAAACACTATGACCGTTAACGCTTGGAGAGAACGTCTCGTTATTTTTACCGCCAAGGAGCGAAGGGAAACGGATCGTTTGCTCGTGCTGATATCTGAAATCGAAGAATGCAGTCTTGCGGTAAAGGATGGTTATCCATCGCTTTACGCCTATCTGATAGGAACGCTCGGATTTTCAGAATCTGAAGCGATTATTCGTCTCAAAGCCGCACGCGCCTCAAAATCATTCCCCGCTCTCCGCCGTCTGCTGCGCAGCGGGTGGATATCACTTTCTACGATTGCCGCGATCGGACCGCATTTGTGCCGGGATAATTGGAAAACCCTGGTTCGTATGACCGCGGGGCAGTCGAGTGCTTCGGTTCGCCGCATCCTAGCGTCCTTAGACCCAAAGGAAGAACCCCGTCAGGCGGTTCGATTTAAAGGCCCGGAGCCGGGCCCCGCGCGGGATGCAGGCCCTTCGACGCCGCCGATACCGCGGCGTGTTGAGATCGCGTTTGGGGCGCGGGAAGAATTTTTGGCCCGCATCGAACGCGCCCAATTCCTGCTCCGGTCAAAATACCCGTCGGGCAAGTTTGAGGATCTATTTGGTGAAGCGATTGAGGCACTTGTCGATAAGGTGGAAAAACGATCT
>JBFIEP010000755.1:0-1572 GCA_041603335.1 Elusimicrobiota bacterium
AGAACTCTCCGGAAATTTGTGCCGCTGCACGGGCTACCAGCATATCGTCAACTCGGTCGCGAAGGCTTTGGCAGGAAAGAAATGAGAGGCGACCCCCGCTCTATGAAGGTGCTTACCCCGCGCGATGAACGCGAAGCGCTTCGTCTATTTAAGCGAAATCCGGATGCCCTTCCGCTTGCCGGCGGGACAGACCTCATGGTCGGCTGGAACGCGGGACGCCTAAACGGAAAAACAATTCTGGATTTATCGTCTCTTAAGGACTGGACTCGAATTCGCGAAACACCGGTGGGCGTTTATATCGGAGCGCTCACGACCCATACCGCCATCCGTGAAAATCCTGCGATTCAGGCCCGATTCCCCCTTCTCGCGGAGTCATCCTTGACCGTCGGCGGCCGTCAAATTCAAAATCAAGGAACCCTCGGCGGGAATATCGCCAATGCTTCTCCCGCCGGAGACACGTTTCCCGCGCTCGCCGTCTACGAGGCAAAGATCCATGCGGTCGCTGATTCAGGACGACGGGTGATCCCCCTCTCGGAAATTTTTGCGGGCGTTAAACAAACAACCCTTCAAAAAGGGGAACTCATAGAAGGTGTTGCATTGGAGACGCCTTCAGCCCCCCCCACGCGACAAGCCTTTCGCAAGGTCGGAACACGCGCGGCGCAGGCGATCTCAAAAACCGTTTTCGCCGGACTCCTCTGGCTCAATAAAGACCGCACAGTCGATGACGTCCGACTCGCGCTGGGGAGCGTCGCGACGACTGTGTGCCGCCTAGAACACGTTGAGACCCATTTAACCGGGCGTAAACTGGACGCGAAAACAATCTCGAGTGCGTTAAACCTGCTCTCGCGCGACATCAACCCGATCGATGATATCCGTTCGACTCGGGACTATCGAATGACCGTTTCGCGAAACATCATCACCTCGTTTCTTTCCTAACCGTGCGCCCGACGCTGCGAACAGAAATCGCCGCGGGGATCACGACTTTCCTTACAACCGCCTATATCGTCGTTGTTAATCCCGCAATTTTATCCAGCGACGGAACCGGAATTCCGTTTGCCGCCGCTATGACAGCGACCGTGATCACAGCCTTGTTCGCCACATTCTTAATGGGCCTCTACGCGGACCTTCCATACGCTCTGGCCCCGGGGATGGGGCTCAATGCGTTTTTTACGTACTCCTTAATTCTTGGACGCGGGATACCGTGGCAAACCGCGCTGGGACTTGTTTTCCTCTCAGGCCTTCTCTTTCTCGCCGCTTCGGCAACACCGGCACGACTCTGGATCGCCCGCTCGATTCCCGTGGCACTACGCGGCGGAGCTGCGGCGGGCATCGGATTGTTTCTAACCTTCATCGGACTCAAAAACGCCGGGTTTGTCGTGTCCGATCCGGTCACCTTTGTCCGCCCCGGACCGCTCGGTGCAGGCTCGATGTCCGCCCTCATCGGCGGGATTGTCGCGGTCTGGCTGATGCAGCGCAAAAGCCCATTTGCATTTCTGGCCTCAATCGCGGCGGCGACAGCAACCGGAATGGCAGCAGGGGTCGTCTCTGCACCGACCCAACTGGTCAGCCAAC
>JBFIEP010000756.1:0-1566 GCA_041603335.1 Elusimicrobiota bacterium
ACGCCGTTGAATCTTTACCCGATTCTTGTGAAGAAGGTGAAGGATGGGAGCTCGGTATCTTCTCCGGAGCCCTCTCGGTTGGATTTGGATTCTGTTTTCACGTATGCGGCAAACCATTGGGGCGGGCGGCACCCGTTCTTGGAGGATTTCTTTTCCGCTTTGGCGAATCGCTTCGTCGGTCGTGTGGTGTATCCGCGGCCCGAAACACGGGAGTCCCTGCGGGGAAGGGCGGCACTCTATCTTTCCAATTATCAGTGCCGGATCGAATCTATTCTAACGCCCTTCTTATTTACATACCTGTCTGATAGTCCGACAACCGTTCTTGCGAAGACCGAACATGAGCGTTTAATGATCGGGAAATTAATCCATTTTATTTCCACCTGCCCGGGCTACAAAACACCGACGCCGAATTTGTTTGTTAATAAAGGGGACCCCAGCGATTTCCTTCGTGTCGTTGATGAGATGGCAACCCGATTCCGGGACGGCCATTCCGTCATGGTTCATGTTGAAGGGACGCGGCAGCTGGATTGCCGTACACCTGTCAGCGCGATGAGTGCCGTATTCCCTGATTTAGCCGTTCGGGAAAACGTTCCGATTGTCCCGGTTAAATATGCGGGAGGATTGCCGCGCGAACCGCTCGAAAAGGGCTTGGTCTATCCCTACGGATTCGCCCGTCAGGATTACTGGATCGGAAGTCCTATCGAAGCGAGGGAGCTTAAAGGATTGCTTCCGTTGGAACGCAAGAAGCGCGTTCTTGACGCTCTTAACATGCTCGGACCCGTTGCCGAAGAGTCTCATACGCCCGATGCGGCGTTCGACAAACGCGTCCAAGCATGGACCAAGAAGACCGGAGCGACCACCTCATTCGCGGTTATTCTTAAGGCTCTGATTGACCTCGAAAGCCCGTGCGAAGAAACATCGGCGATTATCGAAGGTGCGCGTAAAGGGAAGCTGACCCTTCCTTCCACGCCGGACGGACGCTGGATGGGCGATTTCGCCCGTCTATTGTACGGTCCCCGTGGGCCGGTCATTACGCTGCGTTCCTAATTTTACATGGCACGACGAGAAATGCCGGCCTGGCAGTCTCTCCCACTCAGGGGGGCAACGTCTATTTTGGGCCTCCTATTTACCTTTATGCCGCGTTGGGTCGAAGTATTTCTCGGTCCCTATTTGGGCCGCTTCGCATTGGCGGTCTCCGCTAAACGCAAACGCACCGCAAAGGAAAATATAGATCTATGCTTCCCCGAGCTAAGCGACGAAGAACGAGCGGACCTTCTGCGGCGCAACTGTGAGCATTGGGGGATGATCGGTCTGGAATTTCTTCATTTGTTTTCTCCGATCCCCGGGCATTTTAAGCGCTACATCGAGAAAAATTCCGTCATGCATGGCTTTGAGCATTGGGAGAAGGCCCATGCAAAAGGCAAAGGAACAATCATCGTGGGGTGCCATGCCGGAAATTGGGAAATTGCCTCAGGGGCCGGCTGTTTAGCAGGGATGCCATTTATGATTGTCACGCGGATATTAACTCCAAAATGGTTAATGAAAAAAATTGAATCCTCCCGTCTC
>JBFIEP010000757.1:0-1566 GCA_041603335.1 Elusimicrobiota bacterium
CAATTGACCCAGTCCGCCCGTCAACTTGCGGACAACGGTTTCCTTCCATGCGCGGAGCTTATCAAGATCGACAACCGGCTCGGGAAACTCAATCCCAATGTCCTTGGCTTCTTCCGCTTCGGTTAATATTTTTGCTGCATGCAATAAGGCTTTTGAAGGGATGCATCCTCTGTAAAGACACACGCCCCCGGGGTTGGGTTCAATATCTACAATTGTGGTCTCGATTCCGCAATCGGCCGCGTAGAATGCGGCCGCATAACCGCCGGGGCCCCCTCCGAGTACCAACAATTGAGTGTTTTCCATCAGAGATCCCCCTCCAGCGACAAATTCAACGGCTGCTGCACGGTTTCACAGACCCACCGAAGAAACCGCGCGGCGTCAGCCCCATCGATAACACGATGATCGTACGACAACGCTAACGGGAGCATTGTGCGCGGCGAGAATCCACCCGGTCCGTAAACAGGTTCGACCCGTCCTCTTGAAACCCCGAGGATTGCGACTTCCGGCCAGTTTACAATGGGTGTGAATCCGGTCCCGCCGATACCCCCGAGATTGGTAATAGTGAAGCAACCCCCTTTCATATCATCAATCGAAAGTTTTCGATCGCGGGCTTTTGCCGACGTTTCAGCCAATTCCGAAGCCAATGTTTTTAAAGATTTTTTGTCCGCGTCGCGTATGACGGGGACAAGAAGTCCCCGATCGGTATCAACGGCCACGCCGATATTCCGGTATTTCTTTAAGACGATTTCGCTGGCAGCATCATCGACACTCGCGCAGAATTGGGGGAATTTTTTGAGTGCGGCGGCACAAACTTGAAGGAGGAAGGGGGTTATTGTGATTCGTACGCCGGTTTCCTTAGACGCATGCTTACGCCATGCTTCAAATTCAGTCACATCGCAAAGGTCATGCTGGGTCACATGCGGGATAGTCCCCCATGCATTGCGCATATGCCGCGAGGTCGCTTTACGAACATTACTCATCGCCTGACGTTCGACTTCCCCCCATTTGGAAATGTCCCCAAGGGGGACGGCCGCGTCAGGGGCGGCGGCCGTTGCGTTTGAACCCGCATTAGCACGGGCATGTGCTTTCACATCTTCAATCGAAATACGTCCGCCTAAGCCTGTCCCGGAGACCTCTGAAATTTCAACGCCGATTTCCCGGGCAAAGCGGCGCACCGAAGGTGCGGCAGGTCCGGAATCACCGGCTGATGAGGGATTAACTGCGATAGGCGCCGGAGGCGGTGAGGCCTGGGTCGAAGATCCGTTGGAAGGTTTTGCCGTCGCCGCAGGCTGCGTTTCTTCCACCACTGGAGCAGGAGCGGGAGCGGGAGCAATCCCCCCCGAGACCGTTAAAATGATTTGCCCCGGTTTCACCTTATCCCCCGGTTTCACCTTGAGACTCTCGACGGTGCCTTCAAGATTTGAAGGGACCTCAACGGCGGCCTTGTCCGTCTCTACTTCTATGAGAGCTTGATTCTTCTTTATCGTATCGCCTTCGGCGACCAGGACACGAACAACATCCCCCGCGTCGATATTTTCGCCCAGCTCGGGAAGTTTGAATTCATTC
>JBFIEP010000758.1:0-1562 GCA_041603335.1 Elusimicrobiota bacterium
CAGCTGGAGTCCGCCATCACGGTCAGTGAGCGTGTCGTAGGTATATTTAACGGTGATATCGGTGGAGCCGTCTAGGATTGTGATAACGTCGTGATGGGCCTGCGGGCGTGAGTCTTCCGGCATGGGGAAACGGGAACAGATAACGGCAGGATAGCCCTCAAACGTGGTTTTCTTAATGGGGCGCTTGAATTCATAACAATAATCGCCCGCCGTTCGGTGTTTCCCGGTTGTGCTGTCGCTGGCGCTCGTCAGCAGAGTGACCATGTGGGGCTGGCGGCCAAATAGCGCTCCGCCTCCGCCGCGGGGTTCCATATAGGTCGAATCCTTGAAGTCCTTGGTAATTGTCCAGCCGCTATAGCCGATATGATGGACATTTCCTGATTTTACGGTTGCGAGCGCCGTCTCATTTTCAGAATCATCGCGTGCCATGCGGGGATCTTTTTTGAGCCAATCCAGCCCACTCCTTTTGGGAGTCCCGGTTTTTTTGAATGCGCGTCCGGTTTGATTGCGGAATGGTCTCGCCTGGGATTTACGAGCTTCGCGTGGTTTTAAAGCGGACGCCCCGCCTTCCAAGGCTCGGATTAATATCTTTTCCCAATCCGCGTAGCCCGGGTCCCGCTCAAATGTCAGATCGGAACCTTCTACATTCAGGGAGCGTGGAACCGCTACAGGATCGATCCATACCAGAATCCTATCGCCGATAACTTCCTGACGGTCAAACGTTTTTTTGGATTTAGGCCAGCGCGCTTTTAGGTCGCCTAACCGAACTCCAGCGCCGACGATTCTTTCGATGACGGGTGCTCCCGCCGAGTCGGCTGCATGTAAAACAAACGCAACGGATTCGCCCTGGGCGAGGATTTTGACCGGGACGCCTGCCTCTGTGGCCTTCATAAGCATTCGGGCGAAGGGTTCAAGAAGCTTTTTGTTGCCGGGGTCTAAACGAACGGTGGGGTTCCATCCGAGCGGATAGCCGGCTTTGCCAAGGCGGAATACAAATTCGTTGTCGCCTTTCCCGCCTAGAATGCGGGCCCAAATTCCGCCGATCTGTTTTGTCAGCAGCAACGGATTGCCCGAGGCTTTGGAATCCCCGATAACGAGGGTAATGCCGCGGCCTTCTGCGGCGGCTTGAACGATTTCGTTATTGACGCTTTCCAGGAAAGGGCCGAGGTTTTGAGGGGACGAGGGTGCGGCGATCCACTGGTTGTAAACCAGGAAGAGACCCCCCGCTAAAACGCACGCGACCATAACAAGGTTTATAGTCCTCACGGGCAATACGATAGTCGAAAGTTGCGGGATGCGCTATGATGGAGGCATGTTCCGGGTCCTTTCGCTAATTCTTCTGGCTGCTCCCGCGTTTGCCGAGGACAAACCTGCTCCGTTTTTGGTTTCACCCACGCTATGGGACAGTGTTGATGATGTTCCTCATACCAAGGACGTTCCGTTTGGGTCCTATCTTGTTAGAAACGTCAATTTCCCGGCAGCGCAGGGACTGTTTCGTCAACTCGATAAGCGGCTTTTGGGAATCCTCAACAAAAAAAAGGCGCGGACCGAGGCCCATATTA
>JBFIEP010000759.1:0-1561 GCA_041603335.1 Elusimicrobiota bacterium
ATCAACTTGCTGTTTAAGGGCTAAAACGGCGTCGCGTGCTGAGGCCAAGGTCTGGGTAAGAGGAACCTCAGTGATGCCTTTGACTAAATGGGCCGCCGCATCGGTGTGTGTGAGTCCAATGAACCCAACCTTAATCCCGCCGGCTTCGATGATTGTTGTCCCGGGGAGTTCCAGTGAAGGTAGGTTCGCAGACAGAAATTGAACGCCGCGATTCCGGTTTTCCTGCCGATAGTCTTTGAGATCATTGAGAAAACGCAGGTCACCGCGGTCAAGAGTGGACACTTGAAGCCCAAGACGGTCGAGTGTCTCTATTAATTCTTTTCCGTGAAGGGAGAACCTGCCGCTGCGTGAGTCCGGAGCTCCTAGGCTGATCAGGATGCGGTGGCTGTCTCGGGGCTGCTTTTGATTGAGCGCAGAAGCTAGGCGGCCGAGTCCGCCTCGGGTCCTTAGCAGAAAAACGGCATCGACTGGTTTTCCATCAATGGACAGGTGATAAATCATAGCCATCGTACTGCGGTTTTGCATCGCCGGTTTTCTCGATGTCATAACGTTTGCGGTAAATTCTTCCCCTTTGGTTCCGGGAGTGAGAAGAATTTCCGTGCTTTCAAACCAGGGGAGCATGGCGTCGTTTTTGACATCCTCGAGAATCGTATTGAGAAGAGTGGGTTGGGATGGAGTTAAAAACATCGTCCCGTTTGGCGTGTCGAGCGCGTCTATATTTCCAGCTTGAGGGTCTATGGTTTGGGGATTGTGATTCTTCCCTGAGTAGCGGTAGAAATTACCGCTGTATGTGACAGGAATTGTGTCGATTCCTTTAAGTTCGATATTGGGAGATTTGAAAATCGCATTTTCCAACGGCTCGAGTGTGCGTAATGAGAAGGTTGGAGAAAAACCACCGACAGTTAGAATTTCAATGTGCGCATCGCTATTCGCTGCCGCAACAGAGCTGGGAATCCAACAACTTAACGCGATTGCAGAAACAAGGGTTCGTATCATGATTAAATCGTGGCATATTTGTGCCAAAGGGTCGTGCAACGGACGCCAGTACTGTTAGGAACAAAGAAGGTGGGGGAATGGGCTTACAACGTGGGTCCTTTCTTGAAGCGGCTTAGGGGAGCTACCTGCTCCTAAAGCTCGCCATAAACCGGCGGAACTCAGCGCGGTAATTAAGAAAGCTCTTTTCCGTCGTGGACAGCTTGATGACGTAGTATTCCTCGCGCCCGGAAGGCACGAACATATAGAAGTGATGGAGCGCCACGCGTTCCGCCGGAAGTTTGTGCGCTGGAAGCATTCTTTTCTCACGGACCTGGAACATCTTCGCCGGTTTTTTATCGACCCGCCACGTCGTCATCTGTCCGACGTCGCGATCCGTCGGTTTGTGGCGCGTTCGAAAGATGCGCATGGCTTCTTTCGAGGGGATAAATCCCGGCTTTCCTTTTTCAAAGTAGTGGATGTGATAGGAGGCGCGCCACGCTCCGGAGGCTTCCGCGGGGCCGATGATATGGGTAGCCGTTCCGCGGGGACTTTCCTCTTCATAGGGAACCCACCCCTCCGGGATTTC
>JBFIEP010000760.1:0-1560 GCA_041603335.1 Elusimicrobiota bacterium
ATGCCGCGTCCGACCACGGCGATCAGGGCCATATTGGGAAGGACCTCAAGAACATCGGGATGGCATTGGGATTTTAAATCCGCGAGAACGACATCGATTTTCCCTTCGATCTCTTGGCTATCGATTACAACGCTAAGGGAATCGATCCCGGTGGGGGTATGCTCGTAGCTGATTCCATGAGACGCGATTACGTCGAGGACGCGTCGTCCGAAACCGAGTTCCTGGTTCATGAGTGCTTTTTCAATCGCGAGAACGGTGAAATCCCTTTTTCCGGCAATGCCGCTTAAACCGTAGAAGCGGTCGTTGGGTCCCGCCTCGTGTACGATGCGGGTCCCGGCGTCCTTGGGTCTGTTTGTGTTGCGGATGTGGACCGGAATGCCGGCTTGGCGTACGGGGAATACGGCTTCATCATGGAGAACGGTTGCCCCCATGTAGGAAAGCTCCCGCAATTCGCGGTAGGTGACCGTGTCGATGCGTTCCGGATTGGGAACGATGCGGGGATCGGCCATGCGCAATCCCGATACATCCGTCCAATTCTCATACACGTCGGCATCGACGCCGCGCGAGACGAGTGCTCCCGAGACATCGGAACCGCCGCGTGAAAAGACGCAAATCTCGCCGTCGGGTTTAGATCCGTAGAATCCGGGAACGACTGCACGCTCAAGCGGTCCGAGACGCTTCTCCATGGCTTTCTGTGTCGCTTCTTCGTCAAACTTTCCATCGTTTCCGAAGCGCACCACCTCGGCGGCATCAACGAAGGGGATTTCCAGCATCGCCGCGAGCAGGGTGCCGCTTAAGTATTCTCCGCGGCTGGCGGCATAATCGGAGGACGCGCCGCCTTTTATGCGGGTCATGATTTCACGAAGCTTCGGTCCGAGATTGATTTTAATCCCTGCATCGGCAACGATTTGTTTGAAGCGTTCCGCGACATGCCCGAAAACATCGTCAAAGGGAAGGGATTGGGTAACGTGGCTGTGGCAAAGATAGAGGAGGTCTGTGATCTTGTGATCGTGGGTTTTTGACCGTCCCGGGGCGGAAGGAACTATGAAGCGACGATTTGAGTCGGACTTGATTATCGCCACGACCTTCTTAAATTGCTCTGCGTCGGCGAGAGAAGTCCCTCCGAATTTAGAAACGATCGTACTCATGCCTAAATTCTAGCAAAGGAGGCCCTGGTCGGGGTTCCAGCGTCGCGCGCAATCGGCTATATTACTGACATGGCCAGTAAAACTAAGCGCTTCATTGCGCTCGATGAAAAGTTTACCGCACACAACTATGCTCCGCTTCCCGTTGTTTTAACGCGAGGGAAGGGGGTCTATGTCTATGACGTAGAGGGCAAGCGTTACTTCGATATGCTGAGTGCCTATTCCGCATTGAATCAGGGGCATTTACATCCGAAAATTGTCGGGGCCGCAAAAAAGCAGCTCGCCAAAATTTCATTGACGTCCCGGGCTTTCCACAATGATCAGGTCGGCTTGTTTTTAGAAAAGCTTTCCAAGCTGACTAAAATGGATAAAACGCTCCTCATGAATTCGGGTGCCGAAGCGGTCGAAACTGCGA
>JBFIEP010000761.1:0-1558 GCA_041603335.1 Elusimicrobiota bacterium
CCGATGATCGCGACCACGATCATCAATTCAATAAGTGTAAACCCTTTATTCTTGTTCAGCCGATTCGGTTTCCTTTGGTGCTTCGGATTTTTTCTCTTCAGCCTTGGGTTCTTCGGCCTTGGGCTCCTCGGCCTTGGGCTCCTCGGGAGTTACCGGCTCAGCCGGAGGAACCGGCTCTTCAACCGGCACGACCTCTTCAGGAGGGGCAACAGCCTCAGGGACTTCCTCCACAGGAGGCGCACTCGCTTCTTTAAGGGCCGTCAACTGAAGACGGGCCTCTGCGACATCGGCGAGCAGGGTGCTTTTAGGGTGCTTCTTTTCAAAGGCGTCCAACGCGGCTCCCGCGCCTTCGATGTTACCCGCTAAAACCAGCTCAATCGAAGCCTCGAGTTCTTTGCGCTCCGCCTCACGCTCGGCGCTTTTTTTATCCGACCAGGTCCCCTTCCAGTAAGGCAAATTCGGGTTGGAATCCTGCTTGGAACCGCGCACGGCGGCAACCGCCGTCGTACGCACGTTCTTAAACCTTCCCTGCACCGATGATTTTTTAAGACCGCTGGCCCACCGCATGAACCACCGTCGAATCTGCTCGACCTTTTGGGGAGGCGATTGCTCCGCGCACAGCGGAGCGGAACCGATCCCGATTAAGAAAATTCCACTTAATAAAAGAATGCGTTTCATCGTTATTCCTCCGGCTTACAAACCCAACAACGCGTCAATCGGTTCGGCAAGCGTCGTGTCGACTGAGACGGCACGCTTTGAAAATTCAACCGCTTTCTCCCGATCACCCATCTTAAGGGCGGTCCGCATAAGATTCATAAGGATGCGGGCGTCTTCGGAGTCGCGCGCCGCGGCTTTCTCATAAAAATCAAAGGCCTTCTGATAGTCCCCCGCTAAAAACGAAAGGTTCCCCAGATTATTAAGCGCGGCGGGATCATCGGCCTCGATCTCCAGCGCACTTTCAAACCCCTTTTGCGCTTGAGCGGAATTTCCGCGCTGCGATTCCAATATTCCGAGACGGTTTAGGTATTCTGTCGATCCCGTCTCTTCGCTCATCGCCTCATTTAATTTTTCTTTGCGGAATTCATAACGCCGTTTCAGATAATGCGCGACACTCTCATCGAGGGCCTTGGCGACAAGCGGCTTCTCAATCGTCGGCAGCGGCTTATCCGAATCAGGCAGAGTGACGGGCTCATACTCGGCCCAGGCCTTGCGCAAATCAATCACGGACGCCCGTCCATCACCGCTCATTTCTTTATACGCAAACAGCGCCTTGCGGGAAGCATCTTCGAACGTTTTTCCGATCATGGTCGCCTCAAGCGGAATCCAAAAAGTACCCTCATGCTCGATCAGACGATCAGCGGGTAATCCAATCTCGATCTCATCATTGGAACCCGTATCCACCATCAAGGCAAGATGCCCCGGAAAATCAAGGAGCGCCGTCTTGACTCCAGAGGCCTCCAGTGTCGAGGCGATCAAGGTCACAAGATCATCGCACTCACCGCTTCGGCGATGCAGGGTTTCCCGCGGCAATTGCGTGTAGTCCACCGGAAAGGATGGA
>JBFIEP010000762.1:0-1557 GCA_041603335.1 Elusimicrobiota bacterium
GCCGTAGGGGGTATCGCCAAGCTCGGAAGCGAGGCGGTCCAAGGCCGCCTCGACAACCGTCGGCGCCAGCCCCGCAGCTCCAAAAATCCCGAGTGCGCCTTTCTGCGCGAGCGCGACCGCAATCTCAACGGAACCAATTCCATTTGCCATCGCTCCCGAAACATAAGGAAATCGAATTCCGTGATCGGCACAAAACGTCGGATCTCCCAACTGATTTGCCGGAAGCGGAGGCGAAACCGCGAGGAGGGGAAGCTCTTTCGACCCCGCCGCGACCCCAAGCCGGGCCTCACCGTCAGAGGCAACCTGGAGCGTCTTCCCGTCATCAACAACGTAAACAGTTTTTCCCAGATCTCCTACCAGCGAAAGGACATCTTCGAGAGGCTTTAAGGTTGAATTTGCGGTCTGAGACCAAGCACCGATTGATTTTAAACGTTTAGCGGTTATTGTTGTCATGTTATTGGAAAATCCTTAATTTGAAACGAAATTCTACCATGATTGACCTCACCCCACAAGCATAGGCTTGCATCTCTTTATAAGTGTGTGCTAACTTACTATTGATGTCCCAGGGGAAACGCCTAAAATCGGAAGAAAGACGGGCCGCTATCGTGGATGCCGTCATCCCTGTATTTGCAAAAAACGGTTATCACGGAACAACAACCAAGGACCTAGCCGAAGCGGCAGGCGTCTCGGAAGCCCTCCTTTATAGGCATTTCCCCAGCAAGGAAATCTTATACGAAGAGATTCAAATCAAGAGCTGCGCCCTACCGGAGCTGGACCCCCTTTTCGATTCTTTCAAGATTATCCCTCCGTCTACGGAAAAACTCGTCTTCATGATCCATCTGCTCATGCACCGGATCGTCATCGAGCAGGATCTCGCCCTGCCGCGCCTTATGGCCAGCAGCCTCTTAGACGATGGGCAATTCGCCACTCTTTTTCTGGATAATTTTAAAGACCAATTCTTGAACCTGTTTCTGGAATCGATGGGGGCCGCGAAGAAATCGGGAGATCTCATTGACGTGCCCATCGACGACTCGCTCAGGCTTTGGCTTTGCCACCATGTGGCGGCGTCTCTCCTCTTTGTACGCCTCCCCGGGAAAAGCGCCCTCGACTACGGTCTGCCGCGGGACAAATTGGTTATGCAAGCGGTACGCTTCTGCCTGCGGGGGATGGGGTTTCGCGATGAAGCCATTGACCGCCATTACGACCCCGACACGATCGGAGAACTGGTAGACGAGGAGAACGAATGAAAATAGCAGCCGCCCTAATGTTTGTCGGAATCCTGTCAGCAAACTCAAAGGAATTCAAACCGCACGCGACTCCCAAAGGCGGCACGCCCGAAGCCATTGGAATCGCACTATCGAAAATGGCGGACCAGTGGGACATCGGCTACCAAGGGGAGAGCTCGGAGATGGAGATGGTTCTCACCAACGCCCACGGAGATGAAGTTAGACGGAAAATGATCTCCAAAAGCCTTGAAGTCAAAAGTGACGGCGACAAATCGATCATCGAATTTCTTTGGCCCGCCGACGTCAAGGGAACCCGCATGCTTACCTGGAC
>JBFIEP010000763.1:0-1547 GCA_041603335.1 Elusimicrobiota bacterium
GGTAGACGCTCCCGCAGAGGAATACGAAAAGTGGACCGGGAAGGGATTTGATAAGGCCTATCGCTTGTCGGCAAGGGCGGCGTTCCTTGCAGCCAAGGTGCTGGAGAAAGATCTCCGTGCCGCAGGCAGCGACGCCTGGATTGCAGCCCTGACCCGACTCGGCGGGAAACACGCCGTCGGTGCGAAAAAAATTAATCCCATCGGCGGTGTAAGCACCGGACTCGCGAAAGCACTTGCCCGGGAATTCGACAAAGCGACGGTTCGAGCCGTAGATTTCGATGCCGAAGCCAAACCCGAATTCATGATCGAAAAATTACTGCTTGAATTAGACAGTGAAGATCCGCGAACCGAGATCGGCTACCAAGGCGAAAACAGATTCGCACTGCGGCTGACTCTCTCGGAGAAAGAATCAATCGAAGCCGTAAAGTTCTCAAGCAAGTATGTCACCCTCATCACAGGAGGGGGGCAAGGCCTCGGCGCGGAACTCGGGAAGAAAATTGCAAAGGAATACCGGTCTCCGCTCGTCCTGATCGGCCGAACTCCACTCGCGAAGGAAGCCACCGCCTGGACCCGAATGTCCGAGGAAGAACTGGCCGACATGAAGAAAGAAATGTGGGCAAAATTAAAAGAGGAAAAAAAGAAGGACAAATCGAAGAAAGCGACCCCCGCGATCCTTGAGAAAGAATTCTCAAAAATCACAAAAGCGATCGCGCTCCAAAAGAATATCGAAGAAATGGTGCTGCTTGGATCGAAAGTCCTTTACCTGTCGGCCGATATGGCCGATGGACCCGCTGTCACCAAAGCGGTGAAGCAAGCCCTCTCTAAATTCGGAACCGTCGACGTGATTTTTCACGCAGCCGGATTGGAGGAATCTAAACTCCTTGCAGATAAGAAACTTGAAAACTTCGACCGGGTTTTCCGCGCAAAAGCCAACGGCGCCATTCACCTGTTAAAGGCCCTGCCTCCGCGCCGCAGCCAACGGTGGGCGTTCTTCTCTTCGGTTGTCGCGCGCTTTGGAAACCTCGGACAAACCGATTACGCAGCCTGCAGCGATTTCCTCTCGAAACTCGCCGCACGGATCAACGCCGACAAAGGCTCTGCCGTCGCGTACGACCTGACCGCCTTTGCCGATATCGGGATGGCCACGCGGGGCGGAATCGAGTTATTCCTAAAATCCCAAGGCGTCGACTTCATGCCGCCGGCGACCGGCGTAGACCTGATGTTCGAAACGATGAAATCCAACACACGAACGCACGAAGTGCTCGTGGCAGGAGCCCTCGGAAAACTCGACACCGACGGCATCATCGAAACCACACCGGGCAGCACCCAAACGTCGACCGGAAATGTCACCGCCGGACGCTCGGAACCGGCTTTCTCAAAGACAGAACTCGCGGAGGGGGCAGAACCCCCGAAGCAGCTCGGAAAACTTCCAAAGGGAACACCGCTTTTTGATGAGTTAATCTCGTCAAACGGTTCGGGCCATGTGACATCCAAGGAGTTTAGTCTCGAGTCGGACCCGTGGCTTGTCGACCATGCCGTTGGCGGAA
>JBFIEP010000764.1:0-1543 GCA_041603335.1 Elusimicrobiota bacterium
GGCCCTTCGGCGGTATGCGTGTAATGGGGAGCATTTTCAGGGGCCAGGGTATTGAAGTGACTTTCGAAGTCGGTTCGAACCGACGGGTCGGCATTTTCATTGACGGTCAAGGAAGCCGATGTGTGTTGGATGAACAAATGAAGGAGTCCCGCTGATAGTTGGGCAAGCTCGGGAATAGCCTGCTCGACTTCATGGGTGATCAAGTGAAAGCCCCGGGGCTTTGCGGAAATTCTGAATTTTCGCTGTATCACGATGTCCCTATTGTAGAATAGACGCATGCTCCTGATGTACGGCATTCTTTTCGGCGTTTATTTCATCTTCATCCTGGAAGAGAAGTTCGCCGAGCATCCTAAGATCCGGTTTGGTCAAAGTGGGGTCTTTTCGATTGCGGCCTTGTTCCTTTTCCTGTCCTTCCGGCATTTTTATACTCCGATCGATTACGCTGACATGGCGCCGTTTGCCGGACCCTATGCGCTGATTCTCGTTTACGCAGTGGGAGTTTTCCAGGGTTTGGCGGCATTGGCCATCGTTATATGGAAAACCCAGAAGGCGGCGGCGGTTGCGATGATGCTGTTTCTAGTCGGCGCGATGCCGTTTCACTTCTACGGCGCCGTTCATTCCGTCGGGCCGGATCACACGATGGGACCGATGTATATTGTCATGCGGATGCCTTCGGAGTTGTTTATGTTGTGGTGGGTCTGGCGATACGGTACGGTCCGGACACCGTTGCGGGACCTCCGTGATCCCGCCAAGCTCATAACCTAAGACGCAGGCGCGGCGGCCGCCTCTTCTTTGGGCTTCATATTCGCGGCGATTGCCCCTAGAACTACGCCTAGGACAAATCCGACGGCCGCACCGATGGGCCCTCCAACCATAAATCCTAAAGCGGCACCGGCGAGACCCGCCACTGATGCCGTCACCGTCTTATCCCAATCCCAAAACAGATGCGGAGTTTTGGCCTTGGCCGCCGCCGTTGCCTTTGCTTGCGCGGGGGTTTGTTGACTGTTCCCTTTTATGGGGGGAACGGCCGTGAGATTGGAGCGGAGTTCCTTTGTCCGGGGCCGGCCATCGGTATGGGTGCGGCTTTTAAGGAGTGATTGCTTCTTTCCATCGCGGACTTCCGACTGATCAAAAAAATGTTTGTCATATTCAGAAGAGCCTTCCGCGAAGGCGGGAAGCGATTGAGCGGCGATGCCGACTGCTAATAGTATCCGAAGAGGGGTTTTCATTCGTTCTATAAGGGTAGAGGTGCAGCTGCCGCGATGCAAGGGACCGCTCGCAGGTCTCAAAATAGGCCGAAGGGGAATTAAAACAGATCTGCCAATTTGACCGGGTCGTTGAGAACCCGGAGCATTTGGCGTCCGCACTGTTCCCGGTTCATATGCCGGGAGCAGCCATACATCTGGCGGCACTGAAACGAATCGTAGAACCAATCCTTGCAGTCGGAGATACGGTTTGCGTAAACGGACTGTGCCTTGTGGGAACCGCGCGACTGCACGGTTGTGCAGCCTCCGGATAGCCAGAGTGCGCTAAGAGTTAGTAC
>JBFIEP010000765.1:0-1536 GCA_041603335.1 Elusimicrobiota bacterium
CGTCATGTTTTCGGCGGCCTTTTTCTGGGCGTCGGTCAGCTCGGTTTTAGGTTCCCGGTGGGCTTCCAAAGCCGCCCGTTGGGCGTCAACGATCACCAATTCTTTTTTCGCAATCTCTAGAAGCTCATCAGGCGTCCATTCCAGATTTAAAGCGTGCTTAAACCGCCACGCATAGTTCTTAGCGCCCACAACGCTGTATTTCTTCTTAGGCTTGAGCCCTTTCAAGTATTTCCGGTAATCCTCCAGCGGCTTGCGTGCCTCGGGATGCTTGGGCAGCAGCAAAACCAATCCTTCGATCACCCCATCGGCGATTTCAATGTCACGCTGGGTCGGGGCGACACAGACCTCATGCATTTCAGAAACCATCGCGGGAATCTTGGACGCGATTTTGTCGATAAGATCCGTCCGTTCAGGCGCGTAGGTAAGAATGGCGACCAGGTTGTTAGCGACCGGTTCCACCCAATCGGCGGGCCGATGGATGTAACTTTTCTCGACGGCCAATTTCCGCTCAATCTCCCGCCCCCGCGCGTAGATCCAGCGGAAATCAATCTGCCGGTCAATCGGCCACGACCGCCACTTCTGGCGTTTCATTTCTTTCTGAGCGCCGCGCACCCGTTTCAGGAGGCCCTTAACCGAGGACTTCGAAAAGGAAGGGACTATGCCGGCATCGTCAAACAGACCGACATCGGAAGCGTCGTTCGGTGCGACGGCGATGCGCACCAGCATTATTTCGCGTGCGGACCGTTGGAACGCGGGGGTTCCGGGGATCTTAATTCTGTTGATGGTTTCTGCGTGGCTCATAATGGGTAAAGCGGCAAGAAGAACAACCGCGGATAGTTTCATACACCGATTCTATTTTTTATTCACGACCAGGAAAACGAGTAATCCCAGAGCCGCACCGACTCCCAAGGTCACCGTTGCATGGCGAATAAAATGAGGATCGACCGGACGCCCGTTGAGCAGGGGCGCTGCCAAGGTCATCCCCCAATAAAAACACAGCGGGATTCCCACAATCCGTGCCCTACGCACGATCAAGACTCCTCTCCCACATGGCCTGCTGGAGGAACAAGAAAAAAAGAAATACGGCGATTCCCTCCACGCGATGCGTGAGCGCCGGCCCGGGAATCGCCAGAGCCATTAGGATGCGCATGGTATTTGCAACGACCGTCGTTGCGTATGCGACTAGAAAAGCCTTCACGACAAGAGAGAAATCGGAACGCACCCTTCCGATTCCGGCAAAGACCAGCGAACACACACAAATGATTAAGAAATTCACACCGGCACACGATGGCGCAATTACAAATGCGTGCTCAGCAGAGAAGAACCCAAAACCGATTTCATATTCGAAATTGCTCCCCGTGATCAATGAAACAAGCTGGGCGACAGGGTGTAATATCCATAAGAGATCTCCTACGGCAGCGACGCTATACCACCATTTCAGTAAGAATGCACCGCCGAGCGTGATTACACACGCGCCCATCGTCGCCTCACAGCGATCAACATAACAACCCACAACATCGCCCATAAGGCGGGCTC
>JBFIEP010000766.1:0-1533 GCA_041603335.1 Elusimicrobiota bacterium
CGGCCGACCCATACCGATAAACAAGGCCGGGGGACGCTGAGCCCTAAGCTTTGGCGGGAATATTTGGAGAAAGGCGGGTATAACCGGTTTCATTCGATGTTCGGATTCGAAAAGGCAGGCTGGTTTTCAAACGCGAAATCCGTTGAATACCCTTCCGTCCATCGTCACTACTGGAAAGGCACCATTGAAGAAGGGCAGTGGAAAGAACATGCCTCGAAGAAATTCAAGACGATTGAAAAAGAAGCGGAAGGAACATCCACTTTCGGAATAATCGGCACCGCGATCCATGAAACCCCCGTTGTCGGCCATGTCCTGCAGGGCGGGGAATGGGTCGGGAAGACGCTGTGGACCGGAATTACCGCGGCTCCCCCCACAATTGTTTACGCCCTCACCGGAGACACCGACTACGGTCTTGCAATGTCGGGCAGCTGGACTAAGAACCCCGCGATGAATCTTCTGGTCTCCGATGAAGAGCATCTGGCGAAGATGGACAAGGATATGTGGTTTGTCGTCCTCAACGAAGCTCGCGTAAACCGGGAGAAGGATCTTAACGAACTCGGCTACACGGAAGAGCTCACGGGGCGCAATGAGCGCCAGAAGCTTGTGCGCCAGTGGCGCGGCAAGGAATACGCTTCCCTCGAAGAGTGTCTTAAATTCCAATCCCCGGAGGTGTGCGACCGTTACCGGTACAGCATGGAAGAGCGGATGCGCGCCGTAAAGGGCTACGGCTCAATGACATGGGGCAACCGCATCATTGAAGGGGCGCAAGGAAAAACCGGCGCGGCCTATTACGCACAAAACACGGCGGGTTGGGGTCTTAAGGTTTTTGAAAATGTCGGTGAGACCATTTTCAACCCCGTCATTTGGGCGACCTTCGGTGTCGGTCGCGGCGTTCAGGCTTTAACCGCTATGCGCGTGGCAGGAACCGGAGCGCGATTTTTACCTGCTGCGGCCGTTCCCGCGGCCTTCTCCACGGCGCGCGTTACCCACACCGTGATGGCGACCACGCTTTACGCCACGTGGGGCGTCTCGGGAATCGATAATTTGGGACAGACGGTTGTTGCAATCAAAGAAGGAGATACTGAAAAGGCTTGGAAGAAGGCCGCAGATTTCAGCACCGATCTTTTCTTTGTCTGGATGATGGCCCGTGAGGCCCGCAGCCAGAAGGCTAAGGGTCAGGCTGAGAAGGCGCTCGCTCAAGAGCGGGCGATGTTGGCGCAGGAAGCGCGCTTGGCTGAAAGTGCAATTAAAACCGGCAAGGTTCATGCTCCTAAAATTATTGAGTTCCGCAACGGAAAGGGTAAGGGTCCGGGCGAAGGCGGGACCGGCGGTGTTCAAGCGACTCAGCCAAAGGGTCCCAGGCTCGGGGGCGATGGCGCTTCCCTAATGCCCACGTTTGTTGAAGGAAAAACGGGAGCGCCGACCCGGGGCGCCACCCCCCGCACCATCGACATAAAGGGATCGCGACCGGGACGGGCTCTTATTGATACCGGACCCAAAATGCGTTCCATCAAGGTGGCGGAAGGACGCGTC
>JBFIEP010000767.1:0-1523 GCA_041603335.1 Elusimicrobiota bacterium
AAGACCGATCCACGCGGTGATTCCTATTTTTGGATGGCCGGACGCGAGGTCAGAAACGTTCTAGCGAGCGGAACGGATGTCCGGGCGATCTCCGAACGGTATATCGCCATTACGCCCCTAACGCTCGATACCACTGATTACCAAGCTATTACCGAAATGGAAGATTGGAAGCTGTGAAAATTCTAATACTCATCTCCTTGATCGCAAGTCCTGTTTCAGCCAAACAGTCCGAGGAAGTCATTGTTGTAGCGGTTGGAGATATCCGCGTGGGAGGACCCATCGGACGGCTCGTCAAGTTATTTGGAACCAGCGACCCGGTTAGCAGGGTCAAGCGTTGGTTGGAGGGAGATTTTCGTCTCGGGAATCTGGAATGCGCCGTCACCGAACGGGGAGACGCTGCAGAAAAAACCTGGACGTTTCGGGCCCCGGCGCGGGAACTCGCAATCCTTAAAGACGCTGGGTTTGACTGGCTTGGACTCGCCAATAATCACGTAATGGATTATGGCGAGGTCGGGCTCAAGGATACAATCGCGGCCCTTGAGAAAAATGGATTCGCCTTTACAGGAGCCGGCGAGAATGCCGCATCGGCCCGAAAGCCCTTATTTTTTGAAAAGAACGGATTAAAGATCGGTCTTCTCGCCTTCACCACAACGATTCCCATGACGATGTGGGCAAAAAACGACAAAGCCGGGGTCTCCTACGCGAACTTTAAGCAGGTACCGTCCTGGGTGCGTGCTGCCAAGAAAAAATGCGATGTCCTTCTCGTATTTTTTCACGGCGGAACCGAACTCTCCCCGGAGCCGAACCAGGTGCAGCGGGATTTTGCACGTCTCGCGGCAGACGCCGGAGCTGACGTAATTATTGGGCATCATCCCCACGTGATTCAACCCGTTGAGCTTCGCGGAAATTCTCTAATTCTCTACAGCGTTGGAAACTTTCTTTTTGTCTCACCGACGCCGGGAACCGAGAGGAGCGTTATCACCCGTCTTCATCTCAGCAAGTCCGGGGCTCGCGCGGAGTTCGTCCCGATAGATATTAACTGGGGCCGCATAAAGCCCGCCGATCAAAAAACCCGGGCAATAATTCGTGCGGCGCTCAATTTAGAAGGCGCCCTCGAAAAATATCCGAAGCGGTTCTCCCTTGTCGCCGGAGGACCCATTTGAGCGAACCCGTCGATATCCGTTTTCTCACCGGAATCGCAGAAGCGATTTCCGACCGCTTTGAATCACCGGCGTTTGTTGTCAGCTTCAAAAATGAGACGGAAAAAGTTCTTGCCTCCGCGCCCGCCGGGGCGGCTTGGAGCTCCGATGCCGCTTCGATGGTACTCTCTAAAGACGTCGCAGCACTTGAACCGGCCCTGGCCGCAGGTGCCCTAACCATGGCGTTCGCTCGAATCCCGGGCGAAGATAGGATTTTCATCTGCGTCATTCCCCGAGACGGGACGCCTCCCGCCGCCGCCCGTTTGCGCCTTCTCGGTCAATTTGCGGGAGTCGTTGCGAAACGTCTGGGCCTCGCGGCCGCTG
>JBFIEP010000768.1:0-1522 GCA_041603335.1 Elusimicrobiota bacterium
GTCAAGATGGACGGAGTGGGCAAGATGTGAATCGTTAATCGTTGACGATCGTCGGGGTGATAAAGATGACGAGATCGGTATTGGAGCGTGAATTGCTTGAGGAGGTGAACAGCCAACCGATTAACGGGATATAGCCGAGAAAGGGGACCTTGCGAACCGCCTTGCTTTCACGGGATTCGAGCAGTCCCCCCAGCACCAAGGTCTGACCGTTTTTGACTCGTACCAACGCTCTCGCACCGCGCGAGGCGATATCGAAAATACGGTTGGATTGAGTGGATATTCTGGATTCTAGGGCATTCGTAAAATCGGGCTGGATCAGCATCGTGATATAGCCTTCCGCGTTGACCTGCGGCGTGACCGTTAGATTTAGGCCTGTTTCTCCGCGTTCCGGTTCGATGGTTGTCTGGGTTTGGCCGTCAGAGGAAGTCAGCGTGGCGTTAATCGAAAGGGCTTCGTTGCGATTTGTCGATATCCTTGCGCTTTGGTTGTTCATGGTCAGGATCTTCGGTTTCCCGAGGAAACGCGCCTCTGCCCGTGTTACCAGTGCGCGAAGCACAACGCGCAGCACGCTTAAATCAAGCTGACCGGACTTAAGGTTGTTTCCAACCTTAAGGAGATCAGCGAGATCATTGCCCGATGAACCACCCTCTTCCTCCGAGGATCCTCCGCCCGCATCTCCACCGCCGCCGCCAACGCTGCTGATGACGCTTCCGACAGGATCAAAGAATCGGACCTTGCCGCCCTGTTTCTTAGTAATAAGAGGGAATACGGTGTCCCGAGCCGGACCGGTAAAAACGGCCATTTCTCCGCCGGCCCCACCCCACTCAAGACCCAAAGCACTTGCTCGATCCGAGTTAATTTCAACAATCTGCGCTTCGATCATAACTTGGGGCGCCTTGATGTCCAACTCGGCTAAAATCTGTTCTACCTGGGGGAAAGACTCCGGCAGGTCGGTAATGATAATCGAATTCGTTCGGGAATCGACAGCGATTTGACCGAATTTAGTTGTAAGAACGCTTTCTAGAACTTGCAGAATCGGAATTGAACTGGATCCCGCCGCACCGCTTCCCCCGGTGCCGTCTCCGCCCTCTTCCCCGCCTCCTTCTGCGCCGCCTCCTTCTCCACCACCGCCGCCGCCGCCGGCTTGACCCGTCTGGTCCCCGCCATCGGCAGTTCCACCCGAATCAATCGGGACAAGCGGAATGTGATTGAGCGTATAGATGCGGGTAATCCGGTTTGGAACATCAGCGCGACGGGCGGAAACAACGTAGGTATTGGAACGGCCGATGCGTTGATACGTCAGTCCCTTAATCTCAAGAAGGATCTGCAGGGCTTCCCGGACCGTTACGTTTTGCAGGAATGCCGTGATGCGTTTAGTCTCGAGACCTTCGGTAATAATGAAATTCACCTTGGCCTGGGCCGAAATAGTATCGAGAAAGGTCGCTAGAGGGGCGTTTTTTACACGAACGACAATACGGGTGTCCAGCGGGTTTGCCGGCGGCGGCGGCGGCGTGGGAATGGA
>JBFIEP010000769.1:0-1520 GCA_041603335.1 Elusimicrobiota bacterium
CCGCTCAATTCACGCCCATGTTTAAAATGCGCTTTAACTGTATGGGGGCATTCCCCAATTGGAAGTCCGCAAAAGTGCTTTGGGCCGGACTTGGGGAAGGCGGTGAAGCGATAAAATCTTTGGCGGGAGATCTACGGGATAAATTGAAAAAGAAAGGATTTAAAATCGAAGACCGACCGTTTCAAGCGCACGCAACGCTCGGTCGAATACGCTCCCCCAAAGGACGCCGTGCGCTTATCGATCGAGCCGAACGCTGGCGGGGCACCCAGGCCTGGGAGGGTGCCGTCGCCGTCGTGGAATCTTTAACCCTTTTTGAAAGCCGCTTAACCTCTTCCGGCCCGGCCTATATCCCCCTTGTCGATATTAAACTAGCTGGATGACCCCCCCTCCCAAACGGCCGTCCGCCCCGAAAAAATCCGCTGCGCCCAAGCGTCGACGGCCTTTACTGATCGCGGCAGTATGCCTGCTTGCCGGCTTTGCCGCGATCGCCGGTTGGTGGTTAACGCCCGGGGATGCTTACGTCCAAATTGAAATTCCCAGCGGCTATACGGCGTCTCAAACCGGGGTTTTACTGGCCAATGAAGGTGTGATACGCAGCTCCCTTCTCTTCCGTATTTTCGCGAAGTTTTCCGGCCTGGACCGCAGCCTGAAGCCGGGGCTTTATGTCATGCAGAAACCGATTGCCGAGCCCCGCGCCGTTGTAGCCCTTAATAAGGGCCGTATTCAGCCGATCAAGGTTGCGATCCCCGAAGGATTCATGGCGAAGCAAATCGCGGATCGACTTGAGGCCGCCGGGGTTACGGATTCTCAGGAATTTATGAAGTATGTGCGGGCCAACGACTTGGAAGGGTTTTTATTCCCCACCACGTATCATTTCGCCAAAGGACTTTCGGCGCAAGCAGTCGCCGAGCACATGCTGGGAGAGTTCCAAAAAAGAATTTCACCGCTATTTGAGAGCGTGAAGCAGGACCGCTTTTCTCTGCGGCAGGTTGTGACGCTGGCATCCATCGTGCAGCGGGAAGCCGCTGTGGTTGATGAGATGCCCGATATCGCCTCGGTCTATTCCAACCGTTTGCGTAAGCGTATGCGCCTGGAAGCCGATCCGACCGTTCAATACGCAATGGGCCGCGATACGGGAGAATGGTACAAGGGCCTCCGTTTTAAGCATCTCGACATCCATTCCCCCTACAACACCTACCGTTTCTTCGGTCTGCCGAAAGGACCGATCTGTTCTCCGGGTGAGAGGGCGATCGCGGCGTCAATTGCTCCCGCGGTCACCGAAAAGGTGTATTTTGTCGCAGATCTCGAGGGGCGACATATCTTTAGTGAAACGTACGCCCAGCATACGGCCGCTATCAAAAAGATGAAGACTAAGAAGTGGATTTTGAAGCATCGCGGGAAGATAAAAACGGGTAAGAAGTAGTATAATCGATTTGTCGTTAAGGACCTGCCCTGAAGAGGGCCTGTAGCTCAGCTGGGAGAGCGCTACCTTCGCAAGGTAGAGGTCGTCGGTTCGATCC
>JBFIEP010000770.1:0-1519 GCA_041603335.1 Elusimicrobiota bacterium
GCGTCAAGAAGGGAGGCTCGGTCGCGGGCGTCGATCGTATTACTGGCCATTTGAGAAAGCCCGACCAACCCCATGGATGATGCGACATCGGGGATTTCATCGATTTCGTCAATCGTCGTCTCATCTAAATTATCGACACGTGATTTTGAAAGCTTCATAATCGCAAACGAAATACTGTCCTTCGGGTTCAGCTTGACCGCGTTTTTGGCCGCTTGATAAGAACCCCGATAATCCTCAGCCTGATATTTCGCCTGCGCGAGCGTCCGGTGCGGCTCGGGAGAAAGAGGGTTCAACTCGATTGAACGCTCCGCAGCGTAGACGGCTTCTTCGACTTTTCCCGAATCCAGAAGATCCTGGCTGTAGTCGGAATGCACATGGGAATTGGTTGGGGCTAAACGCCGAAGTTCGGCAGCAAGCTTCTCTCCTTCGGGTCCGACATTCGCGAGCGAACGAATCGTCGCGAAAAGCTGTGCATAGGTCGTATTGTTATTTTGGGAATGTTCGCGTTGGGCTAAATCGTGATAATCCCGCACCAAGGATTCAAATCGACGCTGGTGGCGGACCTTACGGGAGGCCGGTGTTTCCGGATCTTCCTTAACCTTGTAGGAGTAGCTAATGCCAAGGAAACGCTTCATTATGTCGGTGCGCGATCCCGCAGGAATACGGCTTAATTGGGTTCTAATTCCGTCGACATATTCACGGCCGCCGTGACGGTCCATGTACATCGCGTTTTTGGCTTCAAGGCGATAGATATTTTCCCAAAATCTAATCTCGACCTGCTTGGGAGTCCAAGAACTGAGGCCCCGTCCCTTCCGACTCCGGGGAGCATCACGAAGTTCTCCTTTAATAAATTGAATATTTTCGTCGGCATGGACCATGCCTCCGAGCGGGGAGAAGAGGAGCGCCAGGGCGGCCCCGAGGGGTGTAAGTCGCCTCATGAGACAATAATAACGCGGTTTATTCTTGATGTGTTGGGTCAAAGGTCCTAGCTTATGCTGTTTTATGCCCTACTTGCGGCCAGGCCCATCAGGGCCGGACATGTAGATGTTAAGCTATTCAGGTCAGCGCTGTCAATCCTTTCGACGCAAAAATCTCTGACCCAAAAGCACAATCCCCGTTCCGGCCGCGAACGCCGCCAAGACTGCCGCACCTCGAATGAGCCAATGATTAAAATCATCACGCTCCCAATAGTCCATGGTATGAAGCATCCAAAACCAATCGAACAGACGCCAATTCCAATTTCTGCGCGTCACGACACGTGCTGTTTCCGGAGACACGTAAAAAGAAGTTTCTTTCCAATCGTCAAAATTGACGCGATAAACCGGAAGAGGTTTTCCTCGATATTCCATCGGCGCCTCTTCAAGTCGCTCGACCGAAATAACATTTGCTGTTCCCTTATAGTGGGAGGCGGCAACGCTGGAGGCCTGTTCGGCCGAAATTAGCTTGGCGGGATTTCCGGTTTCGACATCGACATACCCTGACGCGGTCCGCGATCCATTTTCGTAGACCGCATAAACAA
>JBFIEP010000771.1:0-1510 GCA_041603335.1 Elusimicrobiota bacterium
ACTCGCCGCCCGCCGCGCAGCCCGGTTTTGCCAGTATCACCAGTCTTCGTGTATATCTTCATCGAAGCCCAGTTTAGCAAAGTGGGGTCGTTCATTGAGGTAGTGAAGTTATTAAAGTTATTGAACTTGTTTGAGTTTTGTACGCTTTTGGTAAGAAATGCGGGATTGGTTTGTATGAATAACTTCACTACCTCAATGAACGACCCCAAATGATCTCTTTGCTCTCCAGGCTTAGTGAGCGGTGGGTCCCGGGGGCTTTTGTTATTGCCTGTCTGCTGACTTTTGTGACGATGGGGGCGGCTTTGTTTCTGACCCCCTCGGGGCCGGCGGCTATCGTTGGTTTTTGGGGTGATGGGGTTTGGGTGCTTTTGAAATTCGCGATGCAAATGTGTTTGATCATCGTGACTGGGTCGATCATTGCCGATTCTCCACCGGTGCGCCGCGGATTGGATGTTTTAGCACGACTTCCAAGGACAGGGCGCGGCGCGGTTGTGATGACAGCCGGTGTCTCCATGGTTTTATGTTGGTTTCATTGGGGGCTGGGTCTAATTGCCAGTGCTTTTCTTGCGCGAGCAGTCGCTCGAAGAAAACCATCTGTGGATTATCGTTTGCTTGTTGCGGCCGCCTATTTGGGAATGGGCGGGGTTTGGCACGCGGGGCTGTCGGGATCGTCAACCTTGCTTGTGGCGACTCCCGGGAATTTCCTCTCGGACCGTATCGGAGGTACGTTATCGACATCGTTAACGATTTTCTCGGGGTTTAATTTGGCTTTGACGTTGGTTACCTTCGGCGCATTGTGCGCTTTATTCTGGTTTCTTTATCCACGCAAAAAAGAAGATCTCTTCCAGCTCGACGGGGATGCGCTGGAGCGGCTCAAGGAACCTCCCGTCCTGTCATCGGGGAAAGGGGCTTCCCCTTGGCTTCGGTTCATTGAACATGGCTACGCGTTATGCGGGGCGATTGGAGGGCTCGGGATTTTTTACTTGTTTCTCTCTTTCCGGGAGAACGGGTTTAAGTTAACGCTTAATAATCTTAATTTCCTTTTTCTATGCGGTGCCGTACTTTTGCACCGTTCCCCGGCGGAATTTTCCCGTGCGGCGGAGAAGGCTTCGGGCTACGTTCATGGCATCGTGATTCAGTTTCCGCTGTACGCGGGGATGTTCGGGATTATTAAGGGTTCGGGTCTGGATGCGGTGTTGGCTGGAGCTTTTGTCTCCGTTTCCAGCGCCGAGACCTTTCCTCTGGCTGTTTACTGGTACTCGGGACTCTTGAACTACCTTATTCCTTCGGGGGGTTCTCAGTTTGTGGTGGAGGCGCCTTATATATTGGAAGCGGCCGACCGCTTGGGGGTGTCTCATGCGAAGACGATTTTGGCTTTCGCGTGGGGGGACATGGTTACCAATTCGATTCAGCCGTTTTGGTGTTTGCCTCTTTTGGCAGTAGCCGAGTTGGAGTTTAAGGATGTTTTGGGCGCTCTGATTCCCGCCTTTCTTGTGTGCTTTTCGCTCGG
>JBFIEP010000772.1:0-1498 GCA_041603335.1 Elusimicrobiota bacterium
GAACGCGAGCGCATGGAAAAGGAACTCGCCGACAAAGCCAAGCGCGAAAAGAAACGCCTCCAGGAAGAAAAGGAACGGCTAAAACGCGAAAAGCGGGCGCAGGAAGCGGAACTGAAGCGAAAAGAGAAAGCCCTCCGCAAACTTAAGAGAAGAAAACAAAAATATCGTCCGCCGCCGCCCCCCTAAAAAAATAGACATCGGTCTTTAGGCACGCACTGGGGACTAGGCATCGGTCTTTAGGCACGCGCCGCAAGCAATGCTCGGTCAACGAGAGAATCTCCCAGCATTCGGCGGGCTTCAAGATTGTTATGGGGTTTGCACAAGAGCCTGATCCCGTCTGCCGAATCGGATTTACCCCCGAGCGCCCAAGGCAGGATGTGATCGTACTCGAGACGTTTTGTCGTCGCACATCGCCGGCCTCCGGAGCTGCGGTACGAGCAACGCCCCCCATCACGATTCCAAACCTCGTTTTTCACCGTCTCAGGGATATGACGTTTTCGCGAGGCAGACTCCCGTCCTTTGGGGATAGACTTATTAGCGACCGGGTGCTTCTCGGCTGCCCTCCGATCACGCGCCTTCCTCCGTTGAATCCGACGTTCGGGATCGTGCTTCTCCATCAGCGCCGCGACACCCGCCGCGAAGACATCAGCGAGACTGTTGTTTGGGAACTTGCCCCGCATGACCTCCTTGAGCCGCTCGACTTCATTGAGAAGTTCATCCTCGACCACTAGCGTGACCTTCGAGTACCGCCTGGCAGGAGCGACGGATTCAGACAGTTTAACGGGATCAGTCATTTCAGCCGAGGATTGGACGGGCGCCTCTTTGAGGTCAAAGGAGTTGCTGGGAGACTGGCTGGTCGTCTGCTTGAGATCAAGCGCGGGTGCGGTTGCATCAGTCTGACACGCGTTTCGCCTTATCACAGGTCCGAGAGCGCGGATGGTCTCGCGGGGCAGCACGGGCTTGTCATCCTTCATAGCAGCGATGATGCGTTCGACTTCACGTTTACTTAACCCCGCTGTCTGCCGCAGCAGATCGGCGCAGTTCTCCTTGCAGATGTGCGGAGTGAGCAAATACACCGTTGAGAGTGAGATCCTCCCCTTCTCAATCCAGCGGGCGACCATTGGATACTTCCGAGCGGTCCGAGAAGCGAAGACGCGTCGGATCGCGGCCCCCTCGGAATAGCCTAATCCCTGAACGCAATAATCGAAGAGGGTCGAATAACTCCTCTTTGCATGAAGCCGCCGGACTTCGAACTCTGAGAGGAGTCTCAGTATCCTGACCAGGCCGCCTCTTTCTTTCGCTACAAAGAACTTGATTCGTCTTTCCAGCTCCAAGTCACTGAGCCGGGAAATTTTTTTCTCCATACCAAGAACCTCTTCTATAAACTATTACGATCGAGCATATGGAAAAGTTCCCCTTATTTTAAAAACGGGTTGTAATATTTTTTGAAATTTTAAATAGGAAAAATAAGGCTAATTTCTTTACCCCGGGGGCAAAA
>JBFIEP010000773.1:0-1498 GCA_041603335.1 Elusimicrobiota bacterium
GAGGTCAAAACGCTTGGCAACTGCAGGATAGATCCGTTCAAAGCGCGCCGTATATTTCTCCCCATAGTTCGGAGGGATTTTAATCCCGGCCAGAGCGACTTCTATTTTTTTCTCCCGGCAGACCGTGATGATTTTTTCGATATTCGCGTGGGTTTTGTCGAGTTCAAGCCCTCTTAATCCGTCGTTGGCGCCGATAGCCAGGAAAACATAATTCACATCCGGTGTCAGGTTCCAGGCGAGGTTCTCAAGAATGCCTGCGGAAGTGCTTCCGCTCACGCCTGCGTTGCGAAACTCAATCGCAGGGTAGCGGGCGGCGATGAGTGCCGGATAGGCTTCTTCCATCGCGACGCCGTAGCCTGCGGTAAGGGAATCCCCTAGGAAAACGATGACCGGGCGGTCTTGTGTTTCCGTTTTCGCCGGCAGAGTGACGGGATCTTCGGCGCGGCAGCCAAGGAGAAATACCAACGCGAGAAGTGTCTGTTTATGCACGGAGTTCGGCGAGCAAGGCCTCGACCCGGGCTTTAATGTCATCGCGTACCTTTGCGAATTCTTCGGGCGGCATATGTTTGGGATCTTCCAAGGCCCAGTCGAGTCGGCGTTTTGCAGGAACGTTGGGACATGCGTCTCCGCATCCCATCGTTACAACTGCATCCCACTCCCCGCTAATGACATCAAGTCCCTTTGATGTATGGGTTGAGATATCAATCCCTATTTCCTTCATGGAGGCGATGCCTTTTGGGTTCACGATGCCCGAGGGTTTGGAACCCGCGCTGTGGGCGTCGATGGCGTCACCCCCGAGAGCTTTCGCAAACCCTTCCGCCATTTGGCTGCGGCAGGAATTTTCAACACAAACGAATAGGAGCCGGGGGTGCATGACTCCATTGTATCAATTCCGAATCGTAGCCCTCCCGGTTCTATCTCGGAATGTCCGGGGGCGATCGGTTTTTCCGGACCCTAAGCCGGATGACGAACCCGAGCCTTGATCCGCTTGGGGTTGTGCATCAGGAGCGGATTGGACGAAAGCTCCTGAAGTGGCGTTGGATGTCCGGGATTTCGGCAGTCCCCGTCTTTGTAGGGGAGGGCGGTAAAATGGTTTTTTCTCTTCCACCGGAGACTGTTGTACGTAAGGCTCGGGCGTCGGTTCGGGAACGGGTTTTTCCACGGGCGGCGGGGCCGGCGCCGCCGGGGGATCGGGGGGGAGAGGGTTGGCTTCACGCAGAGAGACTTTCGGCAGTAAGTCGAGGGAAGACACCTGCTCTTCCTGATCGACATCGAGTTGCTCGCTGGCACTCGGTAGACGCTGTAAGGTGACGCCGCGGGTCTCGACAGCGTCGTATTCCGCGGATTTGTCGCCGGTCAGTCCCCGCATGAGAACGAGGACCGAAACGATAGCGGCAGCGGCGAGCATTATCCGCAGCGCCCAGGGAGAGGGACGTTTTGTCATCGTGCTTCCTATAGGATGGACGGTGGAAGCAGGTGCGTCAAGGGTAGCTGAATA
>JBFIEP010000774.1:0-1483 GCA_041603335.1 Elusimicrobiota bacterium
AGCGCCGACGAATTATCCGAAACCGGCGATAACTCTTCGTATCGATGAAGCAAACATCCCGGCTCCGGATGAAGCGGCATCTCTCTTTGCCGATGCCGCGACTGAAGCGAAGCCGGCGAAAGAGCCGACCCTTTGGGAGCGATTCGCTAAATCAGCGGAGATCGGCGCAGAGCCGTTCAAAAACTTGACGTCGAAGGGCCGCCAAGATCTCTTTTGGAAGGAAAGGGAAGCGGCCCGGGCAGACTTGCTCGCAGTCGGTAAGGATGCGCTGAAGACCTCCGGCTCCGAGGCCCCCGAATCAATGGATGCGGTTGACGCCGCCATGCTTCTCTTGCGAAAGAAGGTCTTGTACAAGCATCAGCTTGATGGGAATCCGAAAAATGCTGCAGAACGCCTGGAGCGCAATGGGCTGCTTCGAAAAGAGAACCCGGAAGCCGCTTTGTATTTTGCCCGCCGCGGCCTGTATCAGATGTTTATTCATAAAGGACTGGCTGCTGACTCTGTCCCGTTTGAAACCCGTTTTTCCGCTTGGGAGCTCGGACTGGACGGCGGAAAAGAGAAGTCTGCAACCTATGCCCAGTTGAAGCACGATGGAACCGCCTTTACCGGTTTCCGCCGTGAATATGAGGATGGTTCGAAGCGTTTTGAAGGTGTGGTTGCCAATAAAGGTCTCACGATTGTCGAGTCCCCCAGTGACAATGTAGAAATGACCACCTACGTCGAAGTTGATCAAGACGGAAAGGTGCAGATCGAGAAGACGTCCGTCATCGATCTGAAAACGAAGCATAAGGTCCGGGAATCATTGCGCGATACCGCTCAGGCACTTTTGCGCATGATCGAATATAAGGGCGACGAAGCCGGAACCATTAAGTGGATCCATACCTGGAATACGAAAACCGGAACTCAAATTTATGAAGACCGCGATGCGAAAACACGCACGACGACCACCAAGGACGGAAAGGCGACGGTGACCCCCATCGGCTCTGAAAGCGGGGCGTGGACGCAGCATGGATCGGTAAAGGACGTCACTGCGAAAGACGAGCTCGGGCGTACCGTTAAGGAAAAGAAATTCGTTCTAGAGCGTCTTGTGCAGCGCGACGGCACCGAGATCAATTTTATCACCGAACACGTAATGCGAATTAAGAAAAACGGGAAAACAACCGGGCTTGAAGTTCGACTCGCGGATCTTCATTCGGCTCAGACGCCCCGCGAACGGGAGGATCTTTCATGGAAGATCGCTCGTGAAATCGTCGACGCCTTCGGTTGGGATGATAAAGATTCCCGCCGCTCACGTCCCCTCCATAACTACCTTTTCGATACATGGAAGAAGGACAAACGCAATAAAGGAATGATGATGACAGTCGACAATAGCGGCCATCTCCAATTGGTTTATTCGTATGCCGATGGAACCAAACGCATTGAACGTCTTCACTACGGGAGCATCACCCCGGTTTATTCCTCGGAGAAAGGCAAATACAATTTC
>JBFIEP010000775.1:0-1482 GCA_041603335.1 Elusimicrobiota bacterium
GTCATCGAGCAGATGACGATCGTGTCGATGAAGGGTCCGACCATCGCGACCAGTCCTTCGCGTACGGGTTCATTGGTTTTTGCAGCACCGTGCGCCATCGGGGCGGTCCCGACACCCGCTTCGTTGGAGAATGCCGCACGTTTTACACCGGTCGAGATCACAGCGCTGATCGTGGCGCCTTCAAATCCTCCGACCGCCGCTGTTCCTGTAAAGGCGTCATGGAAAATCGAGGCGAGTACGGATGGGATTTGTCCCGCACGGGTCGCCAGGATGTAGAGGCATCCGAAAATGTATAGGCCGCACATGAAGGGGACGAGTTTTTCCGTGAAGCGTCCGATGCGTTGGATGCCGCCGAGAACCACCGAACCAACGATAATTGAACATCCGAGCCCGACTGCAAGCGGCGGAATCCCGTAGGACTTTGTCAGGACGTCGGCGAGTTGGTTGGATTGGAACATCGGGAGACAGCCGACCAGGCCGAAGGTGGAAAACAGAACGGCGAGGAAGCGCCATTTTGGGCCGAGTCCCAGTTCGATGTAATACATCGGACCGCCCTGTACTACCCCGAGCGCGTCCTCCTTCCGGTACATGGAGGCGAGGGTGCACGTGAAAAATTTCGTCGCCATTCCGACAACCGCGGCAACCCACATCCAAAACACCGCTCCCGGTCCGCCTTGTGTAATGGCGACCGCGACGCCTCCGATATTCCCGACGCCGACGGTGGAAGCGAGGGCGGTCGTCAGGGCTTGGAAATGGCTGATTTGGCCGGGGTCGTTAGGGTCGTCGAATTTTCCGCGGACGATGTCGAGGGCATGGCGGGCGCCCAGAAACGGGATGAGCCGGCTAAAAAGTGTAAGGAAGGCACCGCCGCCGACAAGGAGGGCGATGAGCGGCCAGCCCCAGGCGAGATCAACGGCTGTCGATAGGAAATTGTCTATAGCGGTCAAGAAGACCCATGATAGCACACCGTGGAGGGGGGTTGACATTGGGTTGGGGGTTGAGTAGTATAATGAACGATCGTTCATTCAAGGCGGAGGGTGTGTGGCTACTGCGACAAAAAAGAAGCGAACCGTTAGAAAACCGAAGGGCGCCAATAAAGACAAGATCCTCGACGCAGCCCGAACGTTATTCTGCAGTCAGGGTTTTCACGGGACTTCGATCCGGGACATCGCAAAGAAGGCCGGCGTCTCCTTAGGGAATCTCTATAACCACTATCCAGGGAAGGAACAGCTGTTCGCCGCGCTGCTCGAGCGCTACGAGGAAGAGTATTTCAATCCCGGCAATCCGCTCCCGAAGGCGTTTCTTGAGGCGCCGTTTCCGGAAAATATCGAAGCGATCGGGAAAGCCTCCCAGCAAACCATCCGACAGTTCTCGGATTACATCCTGCTTATCTACGTGGATGTTGTCGAATTTCAAGGCCGTTATATCGGAACGTTGTTTCGCGGTATGCGTCAGCGGTACCAGACCCACCTCGAGGCCACA
>JBFIEP010000776.1:0-1478 GCA_041603335.1 Elusimicrobiota bacterium
AGTCCATACTGGGTGAATTGATTGACGGCCACAATTGTTGTTACAGCCGTCCCGACCGCTTCGAATGCGATTTTCGCACCCGAATAGGTCATTACGAAATCACCGACATCTCCCCACTTAGTCGTTCCTTCCTGGATCACATGGTCGGAGACATGGCGGGACCGATCGAACAATCCGGACAAGCTCCGCTCGCCTTCCTTCCAATTTTTAATTCTCGAGTATTCGCTGCGGGAAATGCCGCTTACATCCGCGTCCCGAATGCGATGGATCTGATGCAAATCGTCGGCGTTGGTCCATTCTTTCTTGTCTTTCTTTCGCGTCCACTCATGCCGGCGCAAACGAACGCCGTCGCCTTTGGAAACAAATTCTGAATGCAGCATCCCTTGGGAATAGTGGGCCTTTCCCACTCCTTCCCATTTGTCATTCTTCATCTCAACGAGAACGGGGGCCGTCATGACAAGCGAGACGCGGTCGCTCTTTCGAAGCTGGATCTTCTCTCCTTTCCAGTTCGTACTTGAGACATATTTAGAACTATCACCCGCGACCCAAGACGCCAAACCATAATGGGCCGTAACCACTTCCATGCGATCCCGGCCGTTAACGGCCTTCATATCCCAGAGCATGCTGATTTTGCCCCGACCATCAAAAACCATCGTTAACTTTTCCCGATTACCGCCTTTTAAATCCAAGCGTGAGAGCATCGCCGCCAAGGGTTTGGTTCGATCGCCCTTGCCGAGTCCGGGATTGTGAATGGACTGAGGCATGGCGGCAACGATATTTTTAGCAACGGTTTCAGCAGCAGCCTTTCTCTTAGATTCCGAAAGCTTGGGGTCGGTCAACGCATCGATATTGTTGACGAGAAATTGGACACTCCCATCGGTCTTCTTGACCTGCTGGACGTTGTTGTTCAGAGTCGTGACGCGAGTCCCATCCTTCATCACAACTTCGCGCTGCCCCACAGGGCGCTTCGCCCGGCCTTTCATCTCAACTACAGAAGGAGAGATGCCGTAGTAATAGCGCATCTTTTCATTTCCATCGTAATTGCGCATGACAACAGAACCGTCTGCCGCCTGCCAGGAGACCTTCTTATTTTCGAGATCGACGACGGTTGTAAAACCCGTTTCAAGCGACTGGGTCTGAACAGCGATGGTTTTCCCTGTTTTGTCGAAGCTATAGGCAGTCACCAGCTTACGCTTAACATCCGCGAGAGTCGCCGTTATTTTCTTTCCGTTCACGAGGGCAACAGTTTCGACCCGCGTCGTTTCCCCGGAACCATCAAAGAAAATACGCGAAGAATTCACCGTTCCATCGGGGTTTACGTCAACAAAGCTTTGAATTCTCTTAACGGCATCGGCACCCTGGAATCGTTTCGTGCCGTCCTTGAAAACCGTGACAAAGCCCCGCATTTTCCCGCCGGTCGAATCCGGGGATTTGAATTCCCCGTAGCGGTAGGATTCAACCTCACGGAACCAGGGACC
>JBFIEP010000777.1:0-1475 GCA_041603335.1 Elusimicrobiota bacterium
AATCGCGATATTAGCGAATGACCACGGTAGAAGGAATTTCCAGTTAAAATCCATCACGCGGTCAACACGGAAGCGCGGGAAGGTCCAGCGGAACCACAAAAAGACGAAAACGAGGAGAAGGGTTTTTGTCAGGAACCAGAACCATTCAGGGATGATTGTAAGCCCCGCAATCGGTGAGGCTCCCCCCCCGAAGAAAAACGCAGCCATGAGAAGGCAGGCGAGGAACATATAGGCGTACTCGGCGAGAAAGAACAGCGAAAAGCGCATGCCGGAATATTCCGTGTGAAAGCCTGCGACCAGTTCGGATTCCGCTTCAGGGATGTCAAAGGGAATGCGGTTTGTTTCCGCGACAGACGCGATCAGGAAAATCAGGAAAGAAATCTGTCCGACGACCGGATAAAAAATGAACCATTTCGGGCAAAATCCCATCCAGTAGCCGGCTTGGGCCTTGGAGATTTCAATCAGGCTTAAAGAACCCGAAAACATAATGATGGGCATGATCGAAAAGCCCCGAGGAAGCTCGTAGCTTACGAGCTGGGCTGCCGAGCGCAGTCCGCCCAGTAGTGAGAATTTATTCCCCGATCCCCAACCGGCCATCATAATCCCGACAACCGAGATGCCGGCCATCGCGAAGATGTACAAAACCGAGACATCGATGTCGGCTGCGATCAATTCGTTGCCGAAGTAGACGGGAGCAAATGACAATATTGCGGGAACGACCACGACCGCGGGTGCTAGTGCGTGCACCCACTTGTCGGAGCTTGTGGGAGAAATGTTTTCTTTGAGGAGGAGTTTTAGGCCGTCTGCGACGGTTTGCAGTACGCCATGCCAGCCTCCGACATACATCGGTCCGAATCGCGACTGCATATGAGCGGAAATTTTGCGTTCCCACCATACGAGAAAGATGGGAGCGGCCAGGATGACATGAAGAACGATGAGAACCTTGATCGGAATCCAAACAAAAGGAGAGGTTTCATGGAATACCTTTGCCTTCTCAACCAGTTCCGCCGAAACCCCGAAATAATTAGTAATCGTGGAAAGACTCGGGAGGTGAATCCCGAACACCGTTTGTCCGTACCAAGCGCCTTCCCAGAGCCAATTAAAAACTTTCAAACCGAATTGATCGAGAAGAATGGAACCGAGGGTTAGGCCACCCAATAGTGCGGCCAGCATGATCGCGCCGTTGCGGTAGCGCGGTAAATCCCACTTGTTTTTCCACACGCGGTTTGGCCACATGCGGTTTCCGTGTAAAAGGCTGGTGTGAATTCCTTGATAGGCGGGATGCACCGCGTGGTCGTTAAAGACCGGAGTCGGCAGGACGATCGGAGGCTTTTTCGGCGGCGGCTTCTTTACCGGAGGCGCAGCGGCGGGCTTGGGAACAGCCGCCTCCTCCTTCTTGGCATCATCTTTCTTTTCGGGTTCTGGAGGCTGATCGGTCATGGAAAAAAGGTCAAAGTTGTAAGGGGATACTACAA
>JBFIEP010000778.1:0-1466 GCA_041603335.1 Elusimicrobiota bacterium
AATTGGGCAACCCCGGCGGACGGGAAATGCTTTTGGAGTTCGCCCAAAATAAGGATTGGTACGTTCGTGCCCATGC
Organism: Elusimicrobiota bacterium; assembly: GCA_041603335.1. Lineage (GTDB taxonomy): Bacteria > Elusimicrobiota > Elusimicrobia > UBA1565 > UBA1565 > UBA1565. Next base: position 77 of record JBFIEP010000778.1, read on the forward strand.
CATTTTGCAAATTGGGGAGTTGGGCGGCCGCACCGACTACACCCGATTGATGGATTTCTTAAGCAACGAGCAAAACCCGATCGTTCGCTGCGAACTAGTCTACGCGCTTATGCGTCTGAGTAAAAAACAATGACTCTAGATACTTTAAAGCTGTTCGCTCTTTCCGGCGGCGATTGGGTTATTTGGGCACTGCTTTTATCCTCGGTGGTGGCGGTCGCGGTTATCGTTGAGAGAGCGCTTATCCTCCGCCGTGAAACCCAGGCCCTGGATGAACTGCGAGGGCATCTGCAAAAACCCATCGCCGACGGGGATCACGCCAAAATCGGGGGTGCCCTCAAGAAGTCGGAAGGCGCTGCCAGCCGGATTTTGGCCTCGGCCATTTCAGCCGGCGATCGGAGCGCGGTTGAAGATCGAATTACCGCGTCAGCTCTTGATGAACGGCGATATCTGGAAACCCGGCTGCTGATCCTCGGGACCATGGGGAATAACGCGCCTTTTGTGGGACTCTTTGGAACCGTCCTCGGTGTTATCCGGGCGTTTCATGATTTGGCCGCGCATGCGGGGGCGGGTCCCGAGGTCGTTATGCGCGGATTATCCGAAGCCTTGATCGCGACGGCGGTCGGATTGTTTGTTGCGATTCCCTGCGTCATCGCTTATAACTATCTGCAGAAGCAGGTGGCTGACCTGCTTTCGAGCGTCGAGTCGCTTTCGCGTTTAATTCTCGCCGCCGGGAAGTAGCAGGCACCGTCCGATTATGAAGAGCTTGAGCGAGCACTCCGGCCCGATCACCGATATCAATGTCACGCCATTGGTCGATATTATTCTGGTTGTATTGATTATTTTTATGGCGACCGCTCCTCTCATCCATCGCCGGGAAATCCGCGTCGACGTTCCAAAAGCCAAACACAACGGGCAGATGGAGCAAAAAGCCCTCACCATTACCTACGACAAAGAACGTACACTTCGATTTCGCGGATCAATCGTGGGAAAAAAGGACCTCGCACGCGCCATCATCGAACTTCTTAAAGGGTCCCCCGAGGCACGCGTGATTCTTTCCGCCGATGAGAAGCTTGCCTACGGCGATATCGTGGGGGTTCTTGATCTTATTCGCGGAGCCGGTCTTAAACGGATCAGTCTAGAGGTCCGCAGTGGTGCTTAGCCCGCCGCACCCCGGATCCCACTCTCTCTTTCAGCGCTGTCTCGTCGGTTCGGCGGTTTTTCATATCGGATTATTCCTGTTAGCCGGCATTTCACTTTCATACCGGATGCTCGCTCCGACCGAAGGGATCGTCATTGATTTAACACTCCCATTGCGGGATAAAGACTCTGCCGCACCCGGCCCGGTCGATCTTCCCGCGACTGCCCCTCCCTTGGCGATCCCGGAACCGAT
>JBFIEP010000779.1:0-1461 GCA_041603335.1 Elusimicrobiota bacterium
GAACCGTTAATCCCGGCCTAAAGTAAAACCGGGGGGGGGAAACGAAGAATACCACCCGGGATTTCATTTTAAACTCTTTTGCACGATCCAGCGCCCAACGAATCAACTTCTGATGGCCTAAATGCACGCCGTCAAAAGTACCGATGGTAACCAGGTATTTTTGATTAGACATGGGCGGGGAGAAGCCGTTTGGAAACAAAATCCAGAGCGTTCGGGTCATTTTCAAGCTTCCTTAACTCACCGACACCGATGGCGTCTTCAACACTGTAGTCCCCGATGCGTTCGCGCCGTAAAGCGCTCAACGTTCCTCCACAGCCGATCTCACGGCCCGCAAGAGTGGCCAAGGAACGAACATAGGTCCCACTCCCGCACGTAACCAAGAAGGAGGCTTCCGGACTTTTCCATTCCGTTAGTTTCCAGGAATCGATTCGGGATACCCGACGGGCTTGCGGAACAACGACTCCACCGCGCGCGTATTTATAGCGTGCCTTTCCCATATACTTAGCAGCCGAAAATTTAGGAACCGGCATCTCCACTTCACCGTGAAATCGATCAAAGAGAGCCTGAAGTTCTTCTTCCGTAATATCGGGAACCGGGGCTTCACGCGTGACGGCTCCATCCATATCCTCGGTTTCTGTTTCAACGCCAAGGCGGACGGTACCCGAATAAACCTTCGGGAGCTTTAGCATCGCTTCCATCGTCCGCGTCGCACGTCCAATGAGTAGGATTAGGAGTCCCGTCGCGGCCGGATCGAGTGTCCCCGCATGCCCCACCTTCATCCCTTTAGCAAAAAGCCGCCGCGTAACCGCGACGGCATCGTGGGAGGTCCATTCCTTCGCCTTATCGACGAGGAGAAGGCCTTCTAAAGTCATCGGCCCCGTTTACGGCGCCTCTTTGATTCCTTCGACGCAATGGCATCAAGCTGGGACTGCTGCAGTTCAGTTGAGGGACGAACCGGAGCATCCTCGTTGTTAAGATCATCCATCAGGCGTTCAATACGGCTCGCACGCTCCGGAGTCTCATCGAATTGGAAAATCAAATTTGGAGTGGTCCGAATGGAGATACGGCTGCGCATCTTTTTTCGGATATACGGAGCGCATCGCTCAAGCGCTTTTTGAGTCTTTTTCCGGTCTTCTTCCGTCCCAAGCATTGAATAGAACACGCGCGCGGTTTTTCGATCCTTGGCTAACTCAAGGTCCGTGATGGTTATGAAACCCGACAATCCCGGATCCTTCAACTCAGCCAGGATTCGCGTGATCTCCTGCAGGAACAGCTCCCGCAAACGCGTGCTGCGTTCAATCATCGGGGGATTATTTTACTGCCTCGAGGCGGCGGGTTCGCTTCTCTTCAACAATAATTTCGAGCTGATCGCCTTCCTTCCAGTTCTTGAAGCCGTTGACTTCAACGCCGCACTCCATACCCTTTTCAACTTCCTTGGCGGCATCCTTGAAGCGTTTAAGC
>JBFIEP010000780.1:0-1459 GCA_041603335.1 Elusimicrobiota bacterium
AAGGCGAGGGGCTTGAATTCAAAAAATGGGGTTTTATCGTAAACGCCCTCCCTGTTATAAATCCCAACGACACGCAGATTGTCGACACACAGTTTCAAATCGAATTATCAGGTCCCATTAAAGGCGAGGATTCCGTTGATATTGAGACCTGGCAATTACAAAACGAAGTCCTTACGGTCATGGGAAAATGGAAGGTGATTTCACGCAAGCCTGGAAAGGTTTCCGTTCGTATTACGATCGATAAAAATTAGGAACGTTTAAAGCCCCACATCGCGGAGGGCGGATCCCAACTCAAAGTCGGCCTGCTCGCGCGGCGACGTGGCACGAAAGACCGTCCGGTACATTCCAAACAGCAACCGAATAACTCCTTCCGCTTCGGCGAGGGATTTATTCTCTTCAACGAGCCGTTTTACCAACGAGGCCAGAAACTGCGCGTACTCGGCGGGATTGCTCATATCCGAGAGATCTTTAGCGGATGTCCATTCAGGAAGGGTGCAGGTTGCTTTATGAAACAGGCGTACGGCAAGACCCTTATCCGATTCGGCGACGGTAACCGCCGCCCCTTCCCCATCAAACGGCAGCCCGTTGCCGCAAACGTCGCAAATCAAATGAACCTCAGGCTCACTGAATGAGGGATAGGTATCAGCAGAGACCGGACTGATTGTCCCGCCATAGTGCTCCGTGTTGACGGCAAAACCGGCATCCCGAAGCGTGATCTCCATGACCTCGGTTTCCCCGACGCCTTTTAGATTCACCTTCGCCGACATACTGACCAAAATATCGGAGTAATCCGCGAGCATACTCTTCACGGCGTCATTCACGCTGTTATCGATCAAAATCTGATTCGGCTGGGCCAATGACTGGACACGGGCGCACTTATCTACGGCCGATCCGATAAGGTCGCCGTCTTCGTGAATCTCCACCATTCCGAGCGTGATCGCCGCCTTTGAAACGATAATCGTATTTCCCATCCTGCACGCGGCCTTAAAGTTCAGCGCCGCCAGACAGGCCTTGAAGGGATCGACAAATTCACACAGGGCGCCATCCCCTAGTTCCTTGAACAAACGTCCGTCAAAGCGCTTCACGACCTGCTCACACAGACTGTTATGCAGCATCGTCGTTGCCGAGCCGGTCCCGTGCCCGCGCGCGACCTTCATCCCCGTTGAATCACAAAGATCAAAAAATACCACGGTCCTCAGCTCCCGGCGTTCGGAAGCCCGGGATTCCTGCTCGGCCGCTGAAACGACCTCCTGCAAATCTTCTAGCAATAGGCGTGGCATAATGCCTTAAGCATACCCCTTGCCCAATAGGATTGCTAGGGGCACTAACTTCATGTTTCCGTAGTTTTTCAGACGAAGCTTTGATTTAAACAGAATTATGTTTCGCGTCGCGTACGCGATGCTCGAAGATTTGCGTTTTTTAAATTGTTTTTTGGGTCAAATCTCCGAGCCCCGAGGGC
>JBFIEP010000781.1:0-1459 GCA_041603335.1 Elusimicrobiota bacterium
ATCGGATGTTTAACGCTCGTAATGCTTTGATCACGCAGGATCCCCGTCGCGCCGGGAAGAAGGCCCGAGGCTAGAAAGGGGTCTGCGAGATTGCGGGGCGTTGTCTCTGCCGCATAGCGATGACCGGTTTGGGCGAAGAAACGGTGGATGTCGGCGGCGGGAACCTCGTCGATAGGGCGTGTCCGTAAAGGGGTTGGAAGGATTGAGGCCGTGCTCTTGGTTTCATCTTCCGATAGAAGCGAGGGCTGCGGCGCGGCTTGGAGTGAGGCGCGCCCGCTCTTAACGTCACTATCGCGCAGGACGTCTTGGAGTCGGCGTTTGTCGAGGGGAAGATAATCGTCTTTAAGTGCCGCCAACATGCATCCCAAAAGGACATGTGCCCGGAGGCGTCCGGATTTAATGGAAACTCCCTCGATATCGGCGTAAAACACCCGCAGCCTGCGGTCGAGGACGGTCCGCTTGAATTCTTCAGAGAACCCGGACCAAAACTCATTGGGGTCATCGCAGCTGCTTTGAATAATGACAATTCCGCCGCGCTTAATCCCGGTGAGGGGGGACTCGGTTAATAAAAATACCAGGTTTGCATCAGAGCCTTCTGAAGAAACGTTGAGTGGTTGGGGGGCGAGGCCGATGTGGTAGACCCCATCGTTGGATCCTAGGCGTGCGTTAAGATCCCAACCAAGAAGATTCGCCGCTTTTGCAGCGAGGTGCCCTCCTGTTCTGCTTAAGAGGCGTGAGTCCTGACGGTGTATCCGGATGGCGAAAGTCTCCTCGGGAAGAAGTTCGGGTCCGTCACTTTCGGGAAGCGAAAGCTTTGAAATATTGGGGTACGCGTCTAAAACCGAGTCCTGCTGAATCTCCTGCTGCGGGGTGGGGATCCCCGGAGAGGTGAAGGCCACCGACAATTGAATTTTTCGCCCCCCGTTGGATTTCATGTTCATGACGCCGGCTAAGAGCGCTCCGGACCGCACTTCCGGGTCGCCGAGATTTAAGAAAGCGGAGTAGAGAGGGGGCGTACGGCCGTGATCTCCTTTTTTTGCGAGGGTTGTCCGGATGGCTCGTGTTAAGGATGCGTCCTCCCGCAAAACGAGGGCGGTGCGCTCCATGACCAATACCCCTTTTTTTCCGAGGAGCATGGCCGCCATGCGCTCGCCTTGAAAGGGCCTCAGCATGCGCACATTCACAACACCTAAACGACAGGTTCCCTGACGGCGCATCTGTGCGGCTAATGCCTCCGCTGCGCGAACGGTACTGCCCTGCGCGACGATTACGTAATCCGCGTCTTCAATTTCATACGACCCGAGGGATTGGTACCTGCGGCCGGTTAGTTCTGCGAATTCATCAAACGCCCGCTCGGCGATCTCCGGGAGATGAGCGAGGAAAAACGGCGCGTTTGATGCGGTGCGTTCCCCGCGGGAATCCGGACCGTGCGCGGCACCGGTCATCATGGGATGGTCTA
>JBFIEP010000782.1:0-1450 GCA_041603335.1 Elusimicrobiota bacterium
ACCGCCACATCGAATATTTCGCCTTGAATCGCTCGAACAAGCTTTCCCTGGGCCTTGGGATTTCTCTGAAAATGAAGCCCTCTCAAGACCGAGCGCACAGATTTAGACTGCCCTTGCTGCAAAAATCGTCCCGAAATACCCTGCTGGGAAAAAACCGATTCCCGATAACTCTCCACAAAATACCCCCGGGCATCCTCATGAACCTGAGGTCTTATAAGAAACACGCCGGGGAGAGTGAGCTGTTGAAATCCGGAGGAGGCCACGAATCGGATTGTATAACAAAGGGAATGCTATAATCGAACCCCGTGAAAACCTATTCAAAACACCGCAGTGCCCTTATGCGTCGCCTCCCGGATGGATTAATTATCTTATCCGGCGGCCTCGAAATTACGAGAAACTATGACGTTAACTTCGTATTTCGCCAAGACTCCGATTTCCTCTATCTCACCGGTGTCGAAGAGCCTGGTTTCCACCTCCTGCTCGATCCGAAGCGCAAAAAAAGCACCTTATTTCTTCCCCGCATTGATGACCATCACCGCGTATGGGAAGGGCATGTCCCGGGCCCGGCGGAAGCGAAACGCTTATACGGCGTGCAGCGCGTTCTTTATGCAGACGCCCTCCCCCAAGAAATAAAAAAAGCCCGCAACGGACATCGCCGCGCCTACGCCAATACCGCCGCTCAAAAACGCTTAAAGAAGAGCCTTAAAGGACTCGCGCTGTCAGCGCCTATCCTCAACGACGCGATTGAGGAACTCCGGACAGTGAAAACCCCGGGAGAAATTTCGCTTATGGCAGAGGCGAACCGGATCAGCGGGCACGCCCATGAAATTGTGATTCGCAAGACCCGTGCCGGGATGCGGGAATATGAAGTGCAGACGCTCTTTGAAGCCGAATGCCTGCGCTCCGGCAACCGTCACCTCGCCTACCCCTCCATTGTTGCCGCCGGTGTGAACGGGGCAGTTCTCCATTACAGACGAAACGACGCTAAGCTGAAAAAATCGGATCTCCTGCTCATTGACGCCGGGGTCGAAGTCAAAGGATACGCCTCCGACATTACGCGCACTTTCCCGATCGGGAAGAAATTTTCACAACGGCAGCGCGACATCTATTCAATCGTTCTTGAAACACAAAAGGCCTGCATCAGCGCGGCCCGGCCCGGACTCAATTCCGCCGCATGGCAAGTGCTGTCCATGCGCCTGATTGCCGACGGCCTACGCGATCTTAAACTACTACGGGGATCGGTCGACGACCTCGTTGAGACGGGTGCTGTCCGTCTTTTCTACCCGCATGGCATCGGTCACCTACTTGGACTTGATGTTCACGATGGACTCGGCGGCAAGAGCCGGAAAAAACCTAATCCGACAAAGGTCCCCGTCCGCTTCGTCGCCGACCTGGAATCCGGAATGGCCATTACCGCCGAGCCCGGCATTTACTTCATCGATGCGCTGCT
>JBFIEP010000783.1:0-1444 GCA_041603335.1 Elusimicrobiota bacterium
CAGGCGCTGCGCCGTCGCAAACGTCATTGCAAGCGACGCAACAAAGCAGACTCCCGTAACGAGACTCAACGCCGGACTGTACGCCGCCAGAATTGCGAAACTTCCTCCCGCCACCAGGATCAGATGCAGCACCGTGAATAATGCCATTCCAAAGAACGGATGCATTTTCTGAATATCCCGCGAAACACGCGCAAGCACCGCCCCCGAATCGGTCGTCGCGTAATAGGCCGGCGAAAGCGTGTGAATCTTGCGCAGCGCCTCCCGACGCAGACGCGCGACGATTCCATGCACCATTCGACCGCGCGTATCGGTGTAGAGAAAACGCATCGCATTCATCGCGAACGCCGCCCCCAGAAACAATGCCCCGTACCGGGCGCCAACGATCGCCAAATCGCCAGGTCCGGTATTAGCCGCCTCAAGCGCGTCGACCGCCCGGCCAAGCACCCATGGACCAAACAGCAGGAGCGCTAACTCCAGCAGCATGAACACAGTGGTTGCGGCCGCCAAGCGGGGCTCCGAGCCCAGCATTTGGATCATTCGCTTAAACGCTTTTAGATTTTCGTTTTTCATTTAACTTCCAATTCACTTTGACGCTGTTCCCAAAAAAAAGATCCCGCTGGGCTCGTTGCCCAGCGGGATCACAAATAGAGTTGTTCTTGCTTCTATAAGATCAGCCGGGCGGGACATTCCCCTTATTACCGTCGGACGACGCAGGAATATACCTCTTCGATTTCGCGAAGACGGATTTCCATTCTTGTTGATAGCGTGTCGTCATCATTAAATTTTTCACCCCGACCAAAAACACGGCCCGAGGGCCGCGGTCATTAGAATAACAGGGAAGTCGTTTTTTGTCAAATTTTTTCTCAATGCTTGATGAAACCGGGCGGACGCCGGTCCGTAAATGATGCGTCGAAACCACGGCAAAGCTTCCGGTCGGGCTCAGAAACTTCGTATTCAATTACCCGTTTGCATTGAAGAAAATTGACCAATGGCCGCTTCCGGGGATCAGTCGCAAAAAAACAAACCGCCTCTGCCGCATAAATTCGGTCTCCGACAAACTCGTATTGAGGCAATTCCCAAGCTTTATTATGTTTCGCGACTTTGTAATTGTCAGCCTCGGCGGCATGGAGGGACTCATGGAAAGCCACCCCGGCAAGCCCCGAACCTTGCTCGTGCATACACCGCTGTACGTTGTCAAAAACTAGTAGGTTAAAGTAATTCTCATGTCGGCGACGACGGCCTTGGGCATCCGTCAAATACGCGTCCCGGCGAGATCTATATGCACAGCGCTTCGTCTCCGGGTCATACTTCGGACAACTTAAATACATACGCTTGGTCCAAATGGCATCCTGAAGTTCTCGCCCCCAGGTTGGATTGAATTCAGAGAGACACCCCCCTGCTTCAACAGAAAGATCGGGGTCCATGCGCCGCCAGGCCGTCTCAA
>JBFIEP010000784.1:0-1443 GCA_041603335.1 Elusimicrobiota bacterium
ACATGCGCGATCCATCCCGCAGCGCCCATTCCGGAATCGTTGGCGGCAACGGCCGGTCCCCATGCGTTGGGCCGGGCGAGAAGCCGGGGCTTTGTCCGTCTTCCGTCAGAAGAAATTCTAGAAACCATGATCCCCGCTTCCTGGCCTTTCATCGGGAGCTGCTCCCAAACGATGGTGCCGACCTTTCCGGAAGGCGAACGGGAAACCACAGGAGTTTGCACAAATTTCGGACTCATCCCGACCGCTTTCACCGGGACCAAATCGGGCAGCAGCTGCATGGCGATCAATGGCCCCTGAAACGACGTTGAGAAAGACCAAGGAGGGAGTCCGTCAGGGGAGATCATATCGAGGACGCGGGAAGGAGCTCCCTCAACCTGGACGAGCCGTCCCCAGGGACTCTTACCGTCGGTGGAGGTCATGCACTGACGATTTCCCCCGCCTTTTTCCACAGACTGCTTACACGCCCATACCGCATACAACCGGCGATCACCGCCCATGCGAAGGACCGGACGTTCATAGGCGTGTGACTCCGAGGCGATTGCCGTAGGAGGACCCCAGCCTGCTGGGGGATGGTAACTGCTCACCATCGCTCTGTTCTTTTCTTCAAACGAGAGGATAAAGTCCTTGTTGATCGGGAGGGAGGTCAGAAAAATATTTTTCGTCGTCCCCTTAAAAACGCTCTGCGTTTTTTCCCACTCCGCCCCAAACGGCTTCCGGCGGGCGTGCACCGTACTGATCCCCTTCGTCGTTTTGAGCCACGCCAACTGCACGGTTCCGTAGGCGTTAATCGCAAGTCTCGGGACGGCCAAAGAGGCGTCGGGTCCCTCGGCAATAACGATCGGCTCCGACCAACGCCCAATCGATAAGATGGCTGTTGACGGCGAGGGCTTACGGCAGGAGGAGAGCAATACCGGTACCAAGGCGGCAAGAATCAGTTTGTTCTTCACAGTGTTATAGACCCTCGAAGACGAGCTTCCGGCACCACTATAGCTATCTCCTTCAAAAGCCGCCAGCAAAAATTAGGGTCTGGTCTGGTTTTTTAAATAAACCCCCACTATCCTAACGATGCATGAAACGCTTCGCCCTACTGGCTTTCACAATCGCCGCCTGCTCTCCCGCGCCGGAACCGGTTGTCAAAGCCCCGGTGCCGTTAAGGCCTCTTCCAGCCGTAGAATCCGTCCCCCAGGCCGACACCCATCTATCTGTTGAAGAAGCCTACCAGGCCATCCCTCCTCGGCGCACCGTTGTCGATTTGGAGGATGAAGGCCTCGACCCGAGAGATACACTCTACCTTGACCTTGTCTTTCGCGCGATTGATCAAAGCGTTGCTCTCCGCGTCAGCACTCTCTCGGATTTCCGCAAGGGAGAAAGGAAAGGAACCCATTACTTCCAAGCCCAAAACAAAATTGCCGCGTTTCTAAAAACCCTCGATCCTCCCCCTGA
>JBFIEP010000785.1:0-1439 GCA_041603335.1 Elusimicrobiota bacterium
GCCGAGGGCTATGCGAACAATCGCTGGCGGGACGGTTGGGGAAGCCTCGCGGACGGATCTGCTAAGCGCATTCCGGGTTTCAATGAATTTGCTGGAAAGGCGATCCGAGCCGAAGGTGCCGAAGGCGACATGCACAAGTATGTCGAAAAAGATCGCATAAAAAATCTGGGGGCAAACGGGCAGTCGCGGGCGAATGCCGCCGATCCCGATGCCTTTGACGAGATGGTTAAAGCACCTGCTACCGATGAAGAAGTCGGGCGGACAGCCGGGGCGTATTACGGGGATCCGCTGCGCACGTTAACGCGTCACCTGGGTGAGGATTCTACCGGAGGGAAGGTCGTATCGTTTGCCCGGGAAGTGGTCAAGACCTTGCCCCTCATGCTCATCCCCGGAGCGCAAGGAGTCACGCTTGCCGCCCGTGCGTTTAATATTGCCCGCATGACGGTTCTAGCCGGCGGATTAATCGGCGGTGGAATCAATGTGATGGACCAGTCGATCGGGATGGTCAAGAAAGGAATGAAGGGAGATTGGGATGGGGTCGGAGAGGACCTGCCTGAATTAGGAATCAACCTCGCTATGATGATCCCGGGACTCCGCGCGGCTTATAAAGCCCCGTGGGGAAAATGGCGGGCGAACGCGCGTACAAAATGGGACGCCTTTAAGAATCGCAATAACAAGCCTGTTGTGGAACCGCCGGTGGTACCGCCGACAACGCCTGTAACGCCCCAAACACCGGTGACGCCGCAAAAACCGGTGCTCCCTAAGACTCCGCCAGTCCAACCGCAGCTTCCTTTTAAGCCCCCAACGACGCCTATCCGACCGATGTTCGGCGGCAGGGGCGGGGGAACGACCGGAAACGGCGCAGCCCCTATTCAAACGGCTTCCTTGATGAATTCAAGAGGCGTATCGACAATGCGTGTGGGTGGAAATAGTTTGACTAATTCCGCGAATGCCTCGGCGCGGGGAATGGGTTTTAAGCCGGCGCGCTCAAATACAACAGGATCAAACACGCTTAAGGGCAATTTGAAAAATCTTAAACCCGGAAAACCGGGCGGCCCACCGCGCTCCACTGTGCCTAAGCCGGTCGCAAAAATGGTTGCCAAGCCGAATGTCCAGCCGATAGTGAAACCGATTGTGAAGCCTCCGGTTAAGCCTGTTGTTAAGCCGGTGGTTAAACCCGTTGTGAAACCGGCTTCAAAACCGGTTGTGAAGCCTAATGCAAAGCCGAATGTGAAACCGAACGTAAAGCCGGTCGTTGAGCCTGTCACCACGGTCGCCAGCGCGCGGGTCGCCCCGGGATTTAGCGGCACCGCACCCCGCGGCTTTATGCCGCCGAAGCTTCGGGTTACGACTCCGAAGCGTGTTGTCCCCGCGAAGACGCCGGCAAAAACACCGGTTAAAACCCCTGTTAAAGTGAAGGCCGATCCTCAATCAGTGAA
>JBFIEP010000786.1:0-1430 GCA_041603335.1 Elusimicrobiota bacterium
CCGGGGAATTTTACGCGCTGCCCCAATCCCCGCAAATTTTCAAACAAATCCTGATGGCCTGCGGCGTCGAGAAGTATTACCAGTTCGCGCGCGCCTTCCGCGACGAAGACCTTCGCAAAGACCGCCAATACGAACACACCCAGATTGATTTGGAGATGTCCTTTGTTCGAGAGCACGAAGTACACTCGGTCATTGAAGGCCTCATGAAGACCGTTTTCTCGGAGACAATCGGAGCGAAAATAGAAACCCCGTTCGCGTCCCTAGAATTTGAAGAAGTCATGGCACGCTACGGCTCGGACAAACCCGACCTACGCTACGATCTTGAAATCGTCGACCTGACCGAGATGCTCCGCGGCTCGGGGTTCAAGGTTTTTGGCGGTGCCATTGAATCGGGAGGGGTTGTGCGGGCGCTCCACGCTTCCGGGCCCCGCGTCTTATCCCGCACCGATCTCGATAAATTCACGGATCTCGTAAGAAACCTTGGCGCGAAAGGACTCGCATGGATCCGTTGGAAAGGCGAGGAATGTTCGCTCGAATCCCCTATCGCTAAATTTCTTTCCGATGAAGAAAAGGCCGCACTGAGAAAACAGTTCAATCCCAAACCCGATGACGTAACCCTCTTTGGCGCCGGAGAGGCGATGACCGTTGCCAACCACCTGGGTGCGCTCCGGGGAGTCCTTATCGAAAAACTTGAACTCAAACCCGCCCGCGACTGGGCATTTCTCTGGGTAAAGCACTTTCCGCTCCTTGAAGCGACCCCGGATGGCAAATGGACCTTTACGCACAACCCTTTTACCAGTCCGCTGGCGGAGGAAGAACATAAGCTCGATTCGGATCCGGGCAATGTTAAGTCGCATCAATACGATATCGTTTTAAACGGCGTGGAACTCGGATCGGGCTCGATCCGCAACCATCGACCGGAGCTCCAGGAAAAGATACTCGGGCTTATGGGCTACAACGCGGAAGAACGAAGGGAAAAATTCGGGTTGCTCCTGCGCGCCCTGGAGCACGGCGCTCCGCCGCATGGGGGGATCGCGCTTGGCTTTGACCGCTTTGTAGCCCTCTTGTGCGGGGAAGATTCCATCCGCGATGTAATCGCGTTCCCGAAAACAAACAAGGGACAGGACCTCATGTCCGACTCCCCGTCTCCTGTCCCCGATACGCAGCTCGAAGAGCTGCACATCAAAAATCTAAAGACTTAATTCTTCGATCAGGCCGAAAAGCTTGTCCAGGTTTCCGGGCTTCGAGACAAATCGCAGTTGATCGGACAAAGGGAAAGCTGCCTTAATTTCTTCTTCTGTTGTCCCGGAATAAATGACAACCGGAATTTTAGAAGTTCTCTCATCTCGCCTGAGTTCTGTAAAGATGTCCGATCCATCCCCATACGATGCCATTTTAAAATCGAGGGTGATCGCATTAGGCTGCTCGCG
>JBFIEP010000787.1:0-1428 GCA_041603335.1 Elusimicrobiota bacterium
CGGAATTCTTATCACCGCGGCGTTTTTCCTCCGCATGATCCAGAAAGTGTTCCTTGGCCCCTTCAATGAAAAGTGGAAGGACCTGAAGGACATCAATACCCGCGAATTGCTCGCTATCGCACCGCTAGCTGTCCTAATGGTTCTCTTCGGCGTCTGGCCGCGCCTCATCCTTGATCTCACCGATCCGACATTAACCGCCTTAGCCGACATGCATACTTCCATATTCGGATACCTGCACCCCTAATATGGAGAATCTAAACCTTCTCTATCCGGAAATCGGGCTAACCGTCTTCTCGCTTGTCATCATGGCAGCCGATATCTTCTTCAAAGGGGAGAAGGGGAAGTTTCTCTATTTCCTCGGAGTGTTTTCCGCCTGCCTAACGCTCGGAATCATCGGGCTAGCCTATTCCAATCCAGGTCAATACCAGGGTGTCGGAACTCTTTGGAGCGTTGATCCGCTAGCTTTGTTTTTCAAAGTTTTAATCCTAGGGACTATTGTTCTCGTTCTCTTGCTAAGCGTTGATTACAAAGCCGCTGTCCGGCACGATAATCTTGGATCTTTTTCAGCGCTGGTCCTTTTTTCCGGCGTCGGGATGATGCTTCTCGTCTCAGCCACGGACCTTCTTCTGATCTTCCTGGCTCTCGAACTCATTTCAATATCATCGTTCATCCTCGTGGGGTACGAGCGCACAGACCTGCGCTCCTCTGAAGGCGCGATGAAGTATTTCATTATCGGGGCCTTCTCATCGGCAATCATGGTGTACGGCATCTCGTTGTTCTACGGCGCGATGGGCACCGTACGCCTAACTCAAATCGCTCCGATTCTGGCGGAACGCTCATCTCCGATGTTTGTTATGGGATGCCTCATGATCCTAGTCGGATTCGGGTTTAAAATTTCAATGGCGCCTTTCCATCTCTGGGTTGCCGATGCCTATGAAGGCGCCCCGACCCCTGTCACGGCCTTCCTTTCCGTCGCTCCTAAAATCGCAGGCCTGGCAGTAATGCTCCGGGTCTTTACCTACTTTATTCCCGTTGGGAACCTCGATATCGCGCATGTCCTCGCGGCTCTCGCAATGCTGACAATGACTGTTGGAAACTGTACGGCGATCTTCCAGAACAACATTAAGCGCATGCTGGCATACTCTTCCGTAGCCCAAGCCGGCTACATGCTGATCGGATTTGTCACAGGAACCCCGATGGGACGTGAAGGCGTCCTTCTATACTCCTTTGTTTACCTGTTCATGAATCTTGGGGCGTTCGCCGTCATCATCATGATCGGCAACGATGAAGGCTACGAACTGGAAGCCTATGACGGTCTCGCAAAACGCAACTTGGGCTTATCGCTTTTCATGACCTTCTTCATGCTGTCTCTTGCAGGGATTCCGCCCATGGCGGGATTTATCGCGAAGTTTCGGATTTTCCAAGCCG
>JBFIEP010000788.1:0-1425 GCA_041603335.1 Elusimicrobiota bacterium
ACGTAGGCGACGAGTTCGTCATCGGTCTCCTGGATGTCCATATCCGGATACCATGCGGTTTCGCCGTTGCCTTGACGTAGGAATTTCGGCTGAAGGGATCCTCCATTGAAGAAATCCTCGAAGAGTTTGTTGGAAAACTTTTGAAATTCCATCATCTCTCTAAAAGGATTGAGCTCCCGTCGTGCCGGCATGAGTTCTTGCTTGGCCATTGTGAAATCTCCATATGTTTTAATTTGGATCAGTCTGCGTAACAAAGGAGGCGACGCCCTCGAAAGGACGTCGCCTTGGCAGGGATTTGGTGCAACGCCCATGCCACCTTTGGCGGGGGGAGGTCTTCTATTTTTTAGGAGGCTTGCCGAGGACGCTTTCCAAAACTTCGGAAATTTCCTCGATCGTAAAGGGTTTTGAGAACGACCCCGTAAACCCGTGGGATTGCGCTTCCGCCAGGACCGCGTCATCGGAATAGCCGCTGTAGACAATTGCTTTGGCGGCCGGGTCGATTTTGTGAAGTTCCCGGATGGTTTCTTTGCCGCCCATTCCCCCGGGTATTGTAAGGTCCATGATGACGAGGTCGAAGGGTTTTCCGGCGGCGCGCGCCTGCGTGTAGAGCTTTATTGCGGAAGCCCCGTCAGGGACGGCTTCCGCGCTGTAGCCTAGGTTCCTCAGGGTCGCAGAAAGAATCTTGGCCACGATCGCGTCGTCATCCATGACGAGGATTTTGCCGCTCCCCTTTTTGGAGACGGCGGGGGATTCCTTACGCGGGATATCCCCATCCTTGGCCGCAGGCAGGATGAACGTGAAAACGGTTCCCTTTCCGAGGGTCGATTCCAGGTTGATGTGTCCCCCATGTTTTTTGATAATCGAATGGCAGGAAGCGAGACCCAATCCGCGGCCCGTCGCCTTTGTCGTGAAATAAGGGTCGAATACTTTTTTTAAATGCGCCTCGGCGATCCCGGATCCCTGATCGGCGATGGATATTCTGATGTAGGGGCCCGCTTTTAAGGTCGCAATACTATCGGCTTCGAGTTCCTGGTTTGAGGCCCTTATGGTAATGGTGCCGCCTTCCGGCATCGCCTGCACCGCGTTTAGGATGAGGTTATGCAGAACCTGGCCGAATTGGCTTAGGTCCACTCGGGCGGGGAAAAGATCTTTATCGATTTCAAAAACGGTCTTCGCTGCAGAGCCGCGTGCGGCGAACGCGCAGGAATCCTTTAGAACCGAATCAAGGTCATGAATATTGATGATCGGGGCGCCGCCTTTCGCGAAGGTGAGCAATTGGGCGGTCAGGTCCTTTGCGGCCATGCAGCCGTTTTTTGATTCGGTGAGCAGGTCATGGAGGTCTGTTTTAGGTTTTATTTGCAGCATCGCCAGGGACAGGGAGCCCAGGATGCGGGAGAGGAAGTTGTTGAAGTCGTGGGCGATGCC
>JBFIEP010000789.1:0-1419 GCA_041603335.1 Elusimicrobiota bacterium
CCGTGCGATCACGGGTTCTTTGGAAAATCCATCGGCGAGCGAGGGTTTCTTTGTTCGCCTTGAGGCGGCCTCCCAGAAATTCGATAAAGACGTACAACTGCAGTTATGGATGGCGTATTTCGCGTTGGACCGGCTGGGCAAGCCCGGGACGCAGGATTTGGATTTAGACAAGTCGAAGAATATCCTTGATCGGGCCGTTGATGCGGCGCGGGCGGCGGATACGAAACGTCTTATCGCCATTGAGCAGATCGAGCCGGGACAAGAAGCCAAGCTGCCCCCGATGCTCCTTGAGCATTTGTTGAAGCTGATGACCATAAAGCTCAATGGTTCAACCGAAACCCATCTTAAGGAGGCGATTCGGCAGCAGTTATTCCGGATTGCCAAGGGACTCGTCGAAGACTCCGGAAAATCATTCAAAATCCTGGAGGCGCAGTACAAAAGTGCCGGCGTCATGAAGCCTGATGGGGCCCGAACAACCTATAAGCTTGATCACCTGCAGAAAATAGCCAAACTCGTCCCTCAAGCGGGACAAAACGAGATGGGGATGAGCGGCCCGGACCGGTTGAGCATCGGGCAGCGGGAATTGTTGGACCGGGTGAATCGCGTTTCTCAGACCCTGATTGCTTTGGGAGAAGCCGCGGAGCTTCGCCCGGGAGGGACACCCGCTGATTTTGCGGCGGATTTCCTCAATCCTACCCTCTATAAAGGTTATTCGACATTTAACGGACATGACTTTTTAATTGCGCTGCGTACCGCGAAGTTAGCTCCTAATAATGGCGTGATCGACCAGGACGGTTCGTTCCGGCAAGGCTACGAGATTGAGGATGTGCACGCTGTTCGGGAATTCCTTTCTGCGATGCTCGAAAGCGGTCAGGTACCAACATCGGATGGGAAGCTCCGCGATCTTGTGTTGAAGGAACGCATCTACTTGATTGAGGCCCTGCACGCGACCCGAACGGTGTTCACGAAAGCCTATCCGTCAGAGACAGCTTCGTTGCCGGTGAGTTTGTTCGCTGCCATGGAGGCCTATGCCGAAACTCCGGGGGCGTCGACGTTGGACGCGGCAAACCGTGCCGCCGCATCCCTGACTCCAAATCGATTGTGGCTTACGCTTTATGTTTCCGGAGGGCTTTACGATGAAAGCCCCGAGATTCATCGTTTGGCTCTCAAGATACTTGTTCCCCGTTTGGCAGCGGACGGAAAGGTGATCGATGAAAAAGTCCGATTCGATGTCCTCGAACGCTTGGTGAAGGGGAGTCGCGTTGGTATCGAGGGGAAAGGATGGGAATTCCTCGCAGACATCGGGCCGTCGGCAAAGGGTGATCCGGTATTGTCTTATGTGGTTGCGGAGGCAATCGCAGCTGAGGCGATCGAACTCATCACCGCAGCCAAGAATTCCCATCCGGAATTTGAAGCGCA
>JBFIEP010000790.1:0-1416 GCA_041603335.1 Elusimicrobiota bacterium
ATATCGTTCTATCAACAGCATCTGAGAATTGAAAGCCTCGTACACAAATATGTCTTTCCGTATTCTCAAATTAAGCTGATAACAACGGTCTTTCCTTTTAGAATCCAAATCGAACACAACAACCCCGAGGTGTATAAGATCGTGATAATCTGGGGCTGGTATTTAGGGACTGCAATTAAGAAATTCAATCGCGTGCATCGTTTGGGTCTATCGCTCGATTTTTAATTGTACCTTGCGGATTCGGGTTAATCCTGCGCCATTTTTCACTTTCCCCGGGGGAAGCAAAAAGCCCCGCATTTAGCGGGGCTTTTTATTTTGAAAAGCTGGTGGACCTGATCAGGCTAGAACCATACCCTCAATTCAGACTTCAGGAAACAAACAGCCGCGCGATCTGATACGTCCCAACGGCCGCGAACCACGCCATCGCACTCATATACCCGAACGCAAACGCCGGCCACTTCCACGTTCCGGTCTCACGCCGCATAATCGCGAGCGTCGAAATACACTGCAGGGCAAAAACAAAGAACGCGATGAGAGCCATTGCCGTCGGGAAATCCATCAGTCGACGGCCGGTCTCCTTGTCGCGGGCGTTCTGAAGCATCTCGACAAGCCCCTGCTCGTCTTCGGCATCGACACCATAAATCTGCGCAAGCGTCGAGACGACAACCTCGCGGGCGGCGAGCGAAGCGATCACGCCGATGTTAATACGCCAGTCAAACCCCGCGGGGGCAAACACCGGTTCAATCGCTTTTCCAATACGCCCGGCAATACTCTGCTCAATCTGCTGGCTGGGAGAAATTCCTTCACCCGCTCGCGGGAATGCCATCAGTCCCCACAACAGAATCGAGACCGGCAGGATCACCCGACCCGCGCGGACGATAAATATTTTTGCCCGATGCCACATCGCCAGCAGGACATTGCTCATTGTCGGCCACCGATAGGGGGGAAGTTCCATATAGAATGGAAGCAGGCTTCCCTTCACGATCGTCTTCGACAAAACCCACGACGATAGAAACGCCGTCAGCCCTCCTATGATGTAGAGAGCAAGGAGCAAAACTCCTTGAGAACGCATGGGACCAAATATCGGGAAGTCCGGGACAAAAGCCGCGATAAGAAGGGCATAAACCGGAAGACGCGCGGAGCACGCCATAAACGGCGCCACCAACATTGTTTTCAACCGGTCAGATTCCGACGGAATTGAGCGCGTTGCCATAATTCCGGGCACGGCACAGGCATGGCAGGATAGCAATGCCACAAACGATCGGCCCTGCAGGCCGACAAATCCCATAACCCGATCCGCGAGAAACGCCGCGCGTGCCATGTATCCAACCGATTCGAGTAGGTGGATAAGAAAGAATAGGATCATGATCTGGGGAAGAAAAACCACGACCGCACCAACCCCTTCTATGATTCCAT
>JBFIEP010000791.1:0-1415 GCA_041603335.1 Elusimicrobiota bacterium
AGGACGCGTTCGATCTTGCGTAGAAAATTAACGCCGATGGGACGATTTGGGGCCGCTTTTTTTGCGCGCCAAACGTGTGCGAAAGTCCCCAGCACGCTCATGATCTGCACGTCGCGCGGAGGCGTCATCCCTCCGATTGAAAGGCCGCGGAACATCGCGTCCTTGGCTTTCCCACCCTCAATGAAGAATTTTTTCAGGAGCGCGTCGACTTCATCGGCTAAGACAGGTACCTTTAGTTTAAAGGCGTCAAATGCCTCTCGAATTTCTCCGTTGATATCTCCCAGCTGGAGAAGACGGACATAAAGGTCGCCTAATGCCGTTCCGGATAAACTGCCCGACATCTTCCTGCTGGGGTGATTGGCGACGGCCGTCACCAGGGCGATGCTCGAAATATCGACGCCCATACCCCCAACAATGATATCAAGATCGAATAATTTGCGGATCTGCACTAAGTTATTACTAGCAACGTATTAGCCAGGCGGGCGCGCCAGCATCCAGATCCCGATTCCTACGAATAATACACCGGCTGCCCGGTTGATTATGAGCTCGGGAATCATTCCGGAAATTCCCCGGCCTACGAGGGCACCGATACCGGTAATCAGGATTAGTGCCGTCGCCGCTCCTAGAAAAACAGAACCGGGAGCCTTAGTGGAGGCACTTAAGATGATAACGGCAAGTTGGGTTTTGTCGCCTATCTCCGCGAGGAACACAGCGGAAAAGGCCGTCCATAGTACTTTTAATTCCATAAGCATCTCATAACCGTTATAGCGCAACGGTATTGCCTACGCATAAAAGAAGAGGCCCGATCCTAAGGATCGGGCCTAATCTAGGTACTACGGGCCGGAATGCCGGCCGAAACCGCTTTAGGCGGTTTGGAGCGGCTTTACGTTCGCGGCGCGCGGACCTTTGTCGGTCTGCTCGATTTCGAACTCAACCTGCTGGTTCTCGGCCAGAGTCTTGAAGCCGTCCATCGTGATGGCCGTGTGATGCACAAACACGTCCTTGGAACCGTCTTCAGGGGTGATGAACCCGAATCCTTTCTGGTCGTTGAACCATTTTACTGTGCCTTTCATGTACTTCTCCTATTTACTGATCGCAAGCGTTTGAATTTGGAAATGTCACTACGTGATACTTCTTACTTACGACATCTGCATTATATCATTTTTTGGGGGTTAGGCGGGGACGACGTTCGTCGCACGCGGACCCTTGTCACTTTCTTCAACGTCGAACGTGACAGCTTGATTCTCAGCGAGAGTTTTAAAACCTTCCATGTTGATGGAGGAGTGATGGACGAAGATGTCCTTGGAGCCGTCTTCCGGCGTGATGAAGCCGAATCCCTTCTGGTCGTTAAACCACTTTACTGTGCCTTTCATTACTTTACCTCTGAGACTGCGTCCTGCAGTCGGAATTAACCC
>JBFIEP010000792.1:0-1414 GCA_041603335.1 Elusimicrobiota bacterium
CCGCGTCCCCATTAAGACCTTTTAGCAGGTAGTAGGTGAATAGGCCATGCCCCTGTTCATTCAATGTGCCGGATATCTGAGCGGCTTCCGAGGCACTCCACGAAATGACTTTGTCGGAAGTTCTCTTTCCGAGATTCACTTTCGTGACAAGCGGGCGGGTCCCTTTTGCCAGAACCGAGCGGCCTCCCGCTCCCGAGAAGCATGAATCTACTGCGACGAATACCCGCTTCGCCTTAAGTGCGTTAAGTTTGGCGTAGAGGCGTTTCATCGGGTATCCCGT
This sequence comes from Elusimicrobiota bacterium, assembly GCA_041603335.1. Classification (GTDB taxonomy): domain Bacteria; phylum Elusimicrobiota; class Elusimicrobia; order UBA1565; family UBA1565; genus UBA1565. The sequence continues at coordinate 281 of JBFIEP010000792.1, forward strand.
AACTTCCAAATAGGCGGGGTCGCCGTCGACCGGAAGAAGATACGCGTCTCCCGAGTTTGTGTCTGGAGCTCCGTGACCGGAGTAGTAAAAGAAAACAGAGGAATTCTCACTGACGTTGTTGGGAAGCCATACTTCGAGATTCTTTTGCAGGCCGCTTTTGGTGGCCTTTGAATTTATCAGACTAACGATATTTCGTTCCGGATAACCAAGCGCCATGAGATGGCGTTTTACCGCCCGGGCGTCTTTCTCTGCGAATTCAGCGCGGGGGAGCTCGGCATAGTCTTCAATCCCGATAACAACGGCGAAGTTGTCAGCTTGTTCTTTTAACTTGTAAAGGGGGGTGTCCACGTCGGAGTCGAAGGTTGGTTCTGATTTATGCGTCGGGAAACGCCCGGGGGTTCTTGAAAGTTTTTCAGGCTTTTGCGTCCAGCGTTTTAGGGTATCCTTCCCTCGTTGTCCCTGTTTCTGCCAGCCGACGATGTTTGATGACGTTAAATAATCCAGTTCGGCGAGGGCCTGATCCGGATCAGCTCCGTTCGATAGTAGAAAGCGTCCCATCCGGCTATTTCCGCTTATTGCGGAAACAGTGAGCGCACTTTGGTCGCCTTGGCCTAATGTCTTGTTAATGTCGAGTCCCTGCTCAAGCAACGCCTTTACGGCCTCGATATTCCCGCTTTGGGCTGCAAGTCCGACGAGAAAAGGCCGTTGTGGCTTCGAGCCTTTCTCGAATAAAAGGCGGATCATCTCTGCATTACCGGCTCTCGCTGCGAAATAGAGCGGGGTTTCTCCCCAGGCTCCTTTGTTGGGGTCCGCGCCGCTGTTTAGCAGTGTCCGCGCGGAGGCGGTATCTCCCGTTTTAACGGCCTTTACCAGCGGAGTCGCGCAGCCGGAAACGGCAAGGATAAGAGCGAGGAAAAGCCCCTGTCTGATCATGGCAGGAGTATATGAAAATTGAAATTAGCGGGAGCGGATAATAAGATCCGATGATGTATGAAGCGTCGGCGTCTGTTCGCGGTTCTGCAGACGTGCTTCGTCTTGGACCTTGGGCTTGAGGTCGCGCCAGGGCTGGATGTGGATGTGGACGTCGGTGATGCGGGTCAGTCCCTCCAGGTGTAGAACCCCTTTCCTGTCTTC
>JBFIEP010000793.1:0-1408 GCA_041603335.1 Elusimicrobiota bacterium
ACGGTCAGCCGGTCGGCCCCCGCGGCCACGCCGTTTACACAGCATGGGTCAACGCCTGCGGCCATCCGGGCATCAGCTTGCCCTGCGCGCCTGCCGCTTCCGGCCTGCCGATCGGATTTCAGCTCATCGCAGGATTTGGCGATCGCATCAAGTTCACAAACAATATCGTCGCTTTTAATGGATGGGGGCTCGGAATCGAACACAAGGGTAGGAATTTATTCGATCACAACGTCTTCTACGGGAACAGGAAGGGGAATCAGAGGCCTCCCGAAGACAAAAGCGTCACCCTCCCGCTCACCAAAGGCGTCAACTTCTCATTTAATCCCGGCTTTGTTGACCAACATAATCGGGACTGGCGGCTGCTCGAAAAGGCACAAGCCGCTTTCTCCGATACAAAAGGTTCCTATCTCGGCGCCTTCCCGCCGCTTCCTCCGGAATAAGATAAGGCGCCCAATGGTCGATTTCAACAAACAAAAGTTCGTCCTCGCGAGACTCGCCGATTACTGCGACTACGGAGCACGCGCGCAAAGAGCAAAAGATCCGGTTCTATATATGTGGGAAAAATTGAAGGAACTGGACACCCCCCTGCAGGACCTCAAGAACGAAATCCTCGCGGACCGCGCCTCCGCTTTTTTCTGGAAGATTCGCCGGGAGACACTTACCGACGAAGACACCGCCGACTTCAAGCAAATACTCGACGTCTACCTCTCCCCCGGCGATTTCGCCGACGCCATGTACCACCTGCATGAACTCTACTCCAACCCAACCAATGAAGACCGTTTTAAAACCTGCGTAGTCTTTTTTAAAAATCTAAAAAGCTATCGTCTTCTAAACGAAGAGGATAGAGATGAAGAACGCCGGAACAAAGAGTGGACACGGTTGGTCGAAGACATCATGCGCCGTCTCGGGTTCGACCTGCTGGAAGAGGTCGTCAGGCATAAACCCATGACCGGGCGGCGGCTTCGTTTCATTCTGCGGCGCCTGCGGCGCGAGACCCTGGAGTACTGCACGGTTCTCCACTTCCCAAAACACGCAAACGATACGCTCACACCCTTTATCGTTCCGCGCGTGGAAGCGCTCATCGCCGCCAATCATCGCCTCCTTCAGAATATCCGGGTGGCCGGGTGACGTTAGCCCTCCTTCTCGTCGGCGCCCTCACCGGCGCCATCGGCGCGATTCTCGGTCTCGGAGGCGGTGTCTTTCTCGTTCCGGCACTTGTTCTCGGTTTCGGAATTCCGATCCACGCCGCTGCCGGGGCGGGACTGGTCGCTGTAATCGCGACCTCGTGTGCCGCCGCCGCCATCAACGTAAAAAAGGGCCTCGTTAACATCGAACTTGGGATGCTCCTTGAAACCGCGACCGTTTGCGGTGCTATCACCGGGGGATTTGCCGCCGCCTACCTCCCCGC
>JBFIEP010000794.1:0-1408 GCA_041603335.1 Elusimicrobiota bacterium
ATCCGCCGACGATCCCGTTGCGTGTCCCATAGGCCGCGCAAAACGACGAGACGACAAATAGAGGAAGCGTTAAGACGCTTAACCAAAATAGCGGCCGAACGATCGGTGCTTCGATGGCGCGAAGCCACGAAGAGGCATCGGGAACCGTCATAACCAGGCTCTCCCTCCATTGCTCACTCACGATAAACGCCAGAATCAGAAATAATAGAGCAAGCCCGCCCATATTCCCGATGGACGCTCCTATAGAGGCGAAAGCCGAGCGGACCCCAGATACAGGGAGCAATTCCTCGGCAGACAAAAACGGGTCTGTGGCGTTTGCCGCACCGCTTGAAGACCCCAGAAGAACGGCGATCATCGGGAGCCCCAAGAAACTCCAAAAGTACAACGCCGAATCGACACCGTAATACAGGGGATGACCGTTGATCACCGCGATCATCCCGGCAAAAGGGATCGATCCCGCAATCGTCAGCGCCATGCCGACAAAGATCAATCGATTCTTTCTGAATTGTAGTTTCGCGATTTCAAGCATCTTGGGCCTCCTTCAAAAGCAATTTCAACGTCGTCTCAAGAGGAAGAGGCTCGCGCTCAATCGCTTCGATACCCCACGCCTTGGTAAAGCGTTCGGCGGAATTAATATCAAACGCGGCCCATTCGGTGACAGGACCTTCACTGGAGAGCTCAACAACATTAATTCCGACTCCCGGGTACGCTCCGCTCTTAGTGCGGGCAACGATGCGGCAGGCCTCTGAACGCAGCGCCTCCACCTCATGAACCGCGACGATTTTCCCTCCCGCCAAAACCCATACCTCGTCGATAAGTGCTCCCATTTCCTCCATACGGTGGTTGGAAACAAGAATTGTTTTTCCGGAACCATGCAGTTCGTGAATCACTTCACCCAGCACGCCGTCACGGACGATAGGGTCAAGCCCGGACGTCGGTTCATCGAGCAATAACACCTCCGGATTATGGGCGAGTGCGCAGATCATCCCGGCTTTGCCGAGCATTCCCTTACTGGCGCCCGCAACAGGCGCCTTAATATCGAGTTCAAGACGCTTTGCCAGAGCTTGGGCCCTACGACGATCCCACTTATCGAAGAACCGTCCGCGCAATGCAAAGACTTCTTCAAGGGTCATGAAGCGGTGAAACTCGGGACGCTCCGGCATATAGCCGACCTTTTGGCGGATCTTTCCAGAGCCGTCGGGTCTCATCCCCGCGATTTTGATTTTTCCGGCATCGGCAGCAAGCATGTCAAGCAGGATTTTAAAAAGTGTGGATTTGCCTTCACCGTTGCGACCGATAAGGCCGATAACCTTTCCCTTTTCGGCCGTTGCGGTCACCCCGCACAAGACCTTCTTTTTTCCAAAGCGCCTTTCGACGCCTTCCAATTCAATTGCATTGCTCATGATGC
>JBFIEP010000795.1:0-1400 GCA_041603335.1 Elusimicrobiota bacterium
ACCTCGCTCAACGCCGAGGCGGGAACCGCAGGCTCAATTTCAACACTTTGGAAAGCCAAAAACGGGTCCGATTCATAGAGCTTTGATACTGTTCCGACGGCAATGCCGGAAGGAAACGCGGCACTCGTTGGGGACGTTCTAACTTCATCCCCGGTCTCAAACTTGGTTTCAACAGGAAGATAATTCATCCGGGGCCGCGCCGAACCGCGCCCTTGGATCAAACCCTCCCACTTATCCGAAACCCGGGCGGCAACCGCAGACAATTCATCGGTAACAAGAAGAACCGTCGAGGTGCGTTCTCCCACTTCAATAATGCGTCCGACAATGCCAAGGCGGTCTTCAAAAAGACCAAGAACGGGCGAATTAATACGAACCCCGTCGGCGCTTCCAGCCGCTACACGCAGCGAACGATGCCATTGCATTGGATTGCGCTGGATAATCGATGCCCAACGCACGCGCTGTCCGCCAAGAGGGGCTAATCCCGCTGCGAGGCGCAGGCGTTCATTCTCCCTTCGCAGGGTCTCCACTTCCTCGAAAACAAGCTTTGCTTCATCCAGACGCCGGCGTGCATCATAGAGTTCCACATTTCCGGAAATCAGGGCCGCGGCACTTTCGGGCAAGGATTTTATCTTATCGACTGCACCCCCTCCGTAGTAGGGAACCGGATCAAGAAGATAAGAAATGCACGCCCGGAAAGATCTGACCTTTCCAGAGAGTGGGAGGCTCAACAGCACCAAGGAAATGACACTGAAAGCGAATAAAAGATAATTAGCGACGCGGCGGTCGCGGTTCATTCAAATAATTTAACGCACTACAGATTTAGGCGTCGTACTGAATCGAAATTCGATTCGACCGTCGATCCTGCATACGGTCGAGTGTTTCCATATACCTTCCGGTTCCGATTGCGACGCAACTCAGAGGATCAGCTGCCCGATGCACGGGCAACGCGGTCTCCTGTCGAATGAGATCCGGCAGCCCTCTCAGGAGCGTTCCACCCCCAGCGAGCACCATCCCTCGATCCACTAAATCTGCGGCCAACTCCGCCGGCGTTTCCTCCAGCGTATTTTTAATTACTTCCAGAATCATCTCGACGGGCTCTACAAGCGCCTGTCGTATTTCCTCTGAGGTAACAAGTACTGACTTTGGAAGACCGGTGGCCTGATCCCGGCCCTTCACTTCCATCGTTTTTTCTTCCGGCATCGGAAAAACAGACCCGATTTGAATCTTAACGTCTTCTGATGTTGTATACCCTACGACCATATTGTATTTACGTCTAAAGTGCTGCTGGACGGCATCATCCAAATCGTCACCCGCAACATGAATCGATTTCGTTACAACCAGCCCGCCGAGAGAAATAACTGCGGCCTCCGTTGTGCCTCCGCCAATGTCTACAATCATAT
>JBFIEP010000796.1:0-1397 GCA_041603335.1 Elusimicrobiota bacterium
CGCTGCAAGCGTTGCCTCGGTTTTTGTCGGAAGCATTACGGCGTCCTGGACTCCGACCGATTCCGAAGGCTATCAACTGGAGGCCTCCGTTAATTCCGATTTTTCGGGGGGAGTGTTTATTTCCTCAAGCGCCAGTGGAGCCGCTTCCAGCTTGACCATCGATGGTCTTGCCGCCGATACGACCTACTATCTGCGAATCGCAGCGATCAACCATAACGGAGTCCTCAATCATGGACCGAGTTTTGTTTCGACTTCGACTCTTAACAGCTATATAACAGGACTCACCGTGCCTGAGGTTTTTGTAGGGAGCATCACCGCCTCGTGGAATATCCAGGCGGGAGAGGGTTATGAGATCGTGGCCTCCTCAACGAGTTTTGCTCCCGGAAACACAATAATTTCTTCAAGAACCTCGGATTCTTCTGTGCTGGCTCTAAGCGTGCTTTCCCCGGTGCTCTTAGCGAATACGACCTACAATCTCCGGGTTGGGGCACTGAATCATAACGGGGTTTCAAACTTCTTGGTGGGCCAGGCCACTTCGACCCTGGCGGCATTGCCGGGAGCTCCCGCGGTGTTTGCGACCTTCCCTTCGAGCATTACGATGACGTACGGAACGGTCGCATCGAGGGGGTATCGTGTTCAGGCCTCCACCGCGTCAAATTTTACGGGAGATCTTTTTGATGGAGAGACGGCGAATCCGTCCGCTTCGGAAACGACGGTCCAGGGACTCACCGACAACACGACATACTACCTGCGGGTCGGGGCGCTTAATCACAATCGTGTCGCCCATTATTTCGCCGCAGTATTTACAACAACAACCCTCTCTGCCGAGGTGACCAACGTTGCTGTTGCGGAAACCTTCTCTGCGAGCGCGACGGTTTCCTGGACACCGGTGAATTCCGCGGGCTATGAGCTGCAGGCTTCGACCGCATCCGATTTCAGCGGGGACCTGCATTCCTCGGTGACGACGGTCGGTTCGATTTCGCAATTGTCCGTCCCCGTTCCTTCCGCTCTTAATTCAAATACAACGTATTTCTTCCGGGTGGGCTCCATCGACTTCAGTGAAAACCGGAACTTCGCTCCTTCGGTCTCTTCGGCGACCTTGGCCGCATTCGCCGGCGGTCCCAGCGTGGCACCCGTCCATTTTTCCAGCGCCACGATCAGTTGGAGTTTGTCGGATGCCTCGTTGTACCAAGTGAATGCATCGACCGCCCCGGATTTTACGGGCATTATAAAATCCACGCGGTCGACCCGACCCACGGAAACGAGCCTGACGCTGCAGGGGTTGGTTAAGAATACGACCTATTATTACCGGATGGGCGTACTCAATAAAAACGGTGCGCTTCGTTTAACCACGGTATTTAACAGCACGTCGACCAAGCCGGGAAATGTTCTCCCCC
>JBFIEP010000797.1:0-1382 GCA_041603335.1 Elusimicrobiota bacterium
CCCCCCAGCTCCCGCGCCCCCGTGGGGGGCTTTGGGGGGGTCCCTATACAAAAATTTATTCAAGCAAGAAGCGTGCATCTCCCCCCACGGGGGAGATGGGCGAAATAGAGGGGGGCACAAGCTGTTCGCAAAATTATTCCCCGAAGATGACGGGGGAAAGATGCGAGAGGGTTCGAGCAGTGGCACCGCAGAATCGGGCGGCGGACGCTTTTGCGCCCGCAAGGGCGGCATCCCTCTGGGAGCCGTCAGGCATCAAAGCGATTAAGGCTGCGGATACCGAAGATGCGTCGGAAACCTGCCGTCCGCCATCGGTATCAAGCAACCCAGCAGCGACCTCGGCCACGGTATTGGTGTAAGGACCAAAAAGCACGGGAACCCCAGAGAGCGCGGGTTCAAGAACATTATGTCCCCCGATCTCAACAAGGGTCCCGCCTACAAACGCAACACGGCCGCATGCGTAGAGGCTTGCGAGAACTCCCAGCTCATCGACAATCAGGCAATCCGGATTTTTTTCACCCGAAAGCGGTTCAGACCATCGGACGAAACGAATTCCGGCTTCCCGCAGGGTCTTTTCGGTTTCACGAACACGCTCCGGATGTCTTGGCGCCAAAATGAAGCGCAAGCCCTCGATCGAAGCGGCCGCGGCTTTATGACCCGCTATCAAAACTTCCTCTTCACCCCGTCGAGTGCTGCCGGCCACCCAAATGGGTTGATCCTTCCAACCCAAAGAATCCAAATGACTCCTCGAAGCAGTCACCGACTCAGCGGAGGGGGGGCGTTGATCGTATTTAATATTGCCGGTGACCCGGATCGCATCCGCGTTCATCCCCAAATCGGCGAATCGATCGGCGGCCTCATCCGTTTGGACAGCGGCTCTTTTAAACGGCCCAAGAAGCGTTCTAAACAATCCGCTTAACAATCGATAGCGCCGGTAGGTTCCTTCCCGCATCCGTCCATTTGCGAAACCCATTAAAATCCCGGCATCTCCGGTGAGCTTTAAGGTCATCGGCCATAATTCGGTTTCCACCAGGATTAGCGCATCCGGTCGGACTCTTCGAAGAAATGCACTCACGGCAGGATAGAAATCCATCGGGGCCAGAAAAGCGGCATCCGCCGCCGCGATTGAAAGGGCTTTATCCCTGCCCGCGACGGTCGTTGTCGTCAGCAGAATACGGGGCGCGTTAGGGTGAGACGCAATATCTTTTAGAAGTGGCGCGGCGGCAATCACTTCTCCAACCGAAGCTGCGTGCACCCAGAGCAAACGCTTGCCCCCTTCGTGAAGTCCTTCGGCGGTGGAGCGCGGGATTAAACCAAGACGCTGCTGCAATTCTCCTGTCCCTTCACGCAACGCTCGCCCGCGTCCCGAGAAGACGATGCCGACC
>JBFIEP010000798.1:0-1380 GCA_041603335.1 Elusimicrobiota bacterium
AAGAAATCGTTCCAAATCCTTTTGCGCATTTCGAATACGCCCCAACGTGAGCAAGCGGGTTAGGTAGGCGCTCATCGCGCCCACTTTCTGGGAAATAAACATTTGATTGTCGTTTAGGACGACAATCATGTCGCTTTGAAGCTGGCCCGCGTTCTGGAGGCCTTCGTATGATTCACCGCCGGTGATGCATCCGTCGGAAACAACAGCGAGAACCTTGCTCTTGCCGCCCTTCAAGTCCCGGGCAGTGGCCATTCCGAGAGCGGCCGAAATCGCCGTCGAAGCGTGGCCGGCGCCGAAAGTGTCATATTCGCTCTCATTGCGTTTCAGGAATCCGGAAATTCCGCCGAATTGGCGAATTTGTTTAAGTTCTTCACGGCGGCCCGTCAAAATTTTATGGCCGTAGGTTTGATGACCGGTATCCCAGACGATCCGATCGCGCGGGGTATCAAAAACATAGTGGAGTGCGGTTGTTAATTCGGCGCTGCCGAGGCTTGAACCTAGATGACCACCAACCTTGGAAACGCAGCTGATGATCCATTCGCGAATTTCTTGGGCGACAAAGGGGATTTTACTTTCCGGGAGCTTTCGAAGATCTTCAGGGGAGTCAATTTTATCCAAAAATTCCATTAGTTTTCTCCTTGATGTCCGACACCAGACGTTAACTGTATTATAGCACAGTGAGGGGGGTAATTTTATGGGACCTACGGTCTAGCGGTCCCGTTCCAAGACGTAATCGGCAAGCCAATGCAGGGGTTCGGCCTTTTCTTTGAAGGGGGCCAAGCAACGATGGGCCTTCTCGGTCCATCGGCGCGCTAAAACGCGGGATCCATCGATTCCGTACAAACTCGGATAGGTCAGCTTGCCATTCTCCAAATCCGAGCCTCATATTCCCAATTTAGTTTTATCCCCAACCCGGTCTAAACTATCGTCGACAATTTGAAACGCCAACCCGATCGAAAGTCCGTAAGTTCTCAACGCGGTCCGCTGCGCAGCGGAGGCCTTTGCGAGGACAGCCCCCGCTTCCAAACTTGCGGTAATGAGGGCGGCCGTCTTATGGGTATGAATGTATTCCAATATTTTTTTAGCCTTTACTTTCGATTGGGCGCCCTCTGCTTCGAGATCGGCAGCCTGTCCGCCCACCATGCCTCTTGCCCCGGAGCCGGCTGCGATGACCCGCACTAATTCCGCAGTGGAAGTCCCGTTTAATCCGAGATCGAGTGCATTTTCAGCCGCGAGTTCAAAAGCCATTGTCAAAAGGCCGTCTCCTGCCAGAATCGCCACAGCCTCGCCAAAAACCTTATGATTCGTGGGTTTCCCGCGCCGCAAATCATCGTCATCCATCGCCGGCAAGTCATCATGAATAAGGGAATAGGTATGGAT
>JBFIEP010000799.1:0-1366 GCA_041603335.1 Elusimicrobiota bacterium
CGGTAGCCGACACCGGACGTACTCCAACGGCCATCCATGGAGCGCTCTAATCGAAAGAAGCGGGGGACGGTTGCCCCTGGAGCGAGGACGGAAAGGTAGGTTTCACCTGCCAAATCAAACGTAATGCTGACTTCAAATTTCTTGCCCTTGTCCGAAAAACTGTCAACGCCGCGCCACTGCTTGTTGAGAATCCCATCCAAGGCGATTGCAGAGGTTTTTCCGGAAAGAAGCTCGATCACAGGCTCGCCTTCCACGATCACCGCACCCGGCAAAAGGGTGCCATCATCAACCATGACCGGCTTCGGGACAATCTTCGGAATCGAAGGTTTAATGGTAGGGCGCCCGCCATTTAGAGCCGGAGCCGTTCCCTGGGCTCCTGCCGAGACTGCCGCCACCGCCAGCGTTAAGATCGTTCTACGGATTAACACGCCCTATTAGTATGCGGCACAGGACCTACTTACATACAGGGCCTTTTCGGAGCAATCCCCTTCCCCAGAGGGCCTAGGTTGTTGGGCTTGCCGAAATCCACTCCGGCGTCTAAAATCTGTAACACCGAACGGTCAAAATTGAATACGTGAGAACCCTCTCTATCCTTTTACTCGCCGGCAGCACAGCTCTGGCCGAAACCAGTGTTATGGGTGTCGATCCCGGTGACCCCGCCTATCAGCGGCAAATCGAGGCCGCCAAAGAGCTCCACGAAAAGAAAACCAAGAAAAAGCGCGGCTGGTTCGGCCGCAAAAAGAAGAAAGAGAAGAAGAAAAAAGAAACCAGCGGAGGCGATATCCAAGTCGGTGTCGATGTCGATCCCCAAGCGGCCACGAAGAAAACAAAATCCGGAAAGACCCTTAAAGCAATGACAGGAAGCCGTGTTCCGGGGATCTTCCCTGTTTACGTAGCCAACAAGCGCTGGATGCTTATTGAGCGGATGCCAAAGGGACGAAAACGAAAGCGGTTGGTTGCAAAAGGAACGCAGCTGCTCGTCATCGGTTCCAAAGGGATCGCCCGCTTCTACGCTCAACAAGCGACGCAAACCCCGCTTGCCGACTGTGAAAACCTCAAACCTAAAAAAATGCTGGGTTATTATTTGTCGGCGAAATCGGCAAAGTCATTCCGGCGTGTCGGGACTCCCATTATCGCTATCAAACTTCCGATGGGGAGAAGGGTCGATACAAGCCGCGCGAAGTTTTCCAAACTCCCTAACACGGTAAAAGAAGCCGTCTACCAAGAACTTGAATCCGCTATTCGCGCTTCGGTCGTTAAAGACGTTAAATCAGGCGCCTTCCAAACAGAACTCGATGATCCGGGATTTGTCCGCTTTGAACAGAATCCCAAACCGGAAGAATTCCAGATGAAAATTGACTATGCC
>JBFIEP010000800.1:0-1361 GCA_041603335.1 Elusimicrobiota bacterium
AAATGAATTCCCACCGAGAAGGTATCGCCTTTCTTGTCGACGCGGACAACCTTCCCTTCGATTGGAAGGTGGTCCAGCCCCGGAATGGTGAGCGTCATTTTGAAGCTCTTCGCGTGGGGCGGTGCCAAGAAGGTGATGAGCGCAAGGCCGCTTTGACTCAGGTTGGTCAGAATTGCGGGCTGGGTGCGCAGATGCTTGGGGATATCGGCTTCATTTTTCCCTGTAGCCTTTTGTTTGGAAATGGGTTTGTCCGAGGCGTATCGAAGGACGATCGGCTCGACCAGATCGCTGACGACTGCGACGCGGGGGGCTCTACGGCGTTCTGTCGAGGATTTTCCGTTAGGGTGTTTCATTAAAAACACGATACTAAATTTCGGGTTTGTGGAACCATGTCCTGGTTAGGCGGTTGCCGGCACAAGGGCGCGGCATTTGAGCGCGGTTCTCGAATGTCCCGTCACTTCCGCTTCCACCAAGGACCCCGGTTCAGCCGGACTTTCCAGCCGGCCCTTGAAGTAATACTGGGAATTCCCGTCGGTTTCATTTTCCAATAGGAGAGTGACCTGCTTGCCCACCATCCCGGCGAGGTGCCGTTCCATCTGAGCCTCAACGGCCTCAAGCAGGATCGCGTGACGGCGCTCGATTTCAGGTTCCGCTATTTTTCCATCCATCTCTGCTGCCACGGTTGTTTCCCGGGGCGAGTACTTAAAGCAGTAGGCGGCGCAGAAATCCGCTTTTTTAACCAAATCCAAGGTGCTTTGAAGATCGGCTTCGGTTTCTCCCGGAAAGCCCACGATGAGATCGGTGGAGAGAGCGAGACCCGGAATTAATTCTTTAAGACGTCCGGTTCTCTCCAGGAATTCCTCGACCGTATAATTGCGCTTCATCGCCTTGAGAAGCCGGTTGGAGCCGCTTTGAACCGGAAGATGGAGGTGCGGCACGACTGCATCGGCCTCGGCCATGGCTTCCGCGAGTTTGTCGTTCAAATAAAACGGATGCGGGCTCGTGAAGCGAATGCGTTCGACTCCAGGAATCCGGTCAACGGCGCCGATGAGATCGGCAAAATCTTCTCCGGATTCTGCCCGGTAGCTGTTCACCGTTTGGCCGAGGAGGGTGATCTCTTTCGCTCCGGCATCGACCGCTTTTTTTGATTCGTCTAGAACTGTTTGAAACGGGCGGTAGAGCTCCCGTCCGCGAACCGAGGGGACGATGCAGTAGGAACAGGAATAGTTGCAGCCCCGCATGATGGTGACATAAGCACTCGCTTGTGAATGGGTGGCATCAATGTCGTAACCGCCCTGGAAGGCTTCGTTTTCTTCCCCCCAATCGAAGCGTTTCTTAACGGCTTCTTCGAGGACCTTCGG
>JBFIEP010000801.1:0-1359 GCA_041603335.1 Elusimicrobiota bacterium
GAGCAGGTCGGTGAGATCGCCGATGAGCCCAACTACGAGGCCGCGCTGAAGGTACTGGCGTAGTTTAGAGTTCTAACCGCCAAAGCCGGCTTTGTAGAGCGCGGCCGCGGTAATGAAACACGGATTCTCGAATTTTCGAGAATCCGTGTTTTTCGCATAGATGGTTGGACGCACGATTTCCGATCCCGGGGAATGCCCAAACGGTGGAACAATAACGCTCCCGCCGCGCCTTATCCAAAATAGCCGAAACAGCTTTCGAGGCGAGTCCTTTCCCTTGGAATGCGGGTCTCACCATCCATCCAATTTCGTGAATCGATTCGCCGTCAAGCGTTGACCGCCAAATTCCTATTGTGCCGGCAGCAGGGGGGATCTTAAACCACCAATCCCCGGAAGCGGATTTTCGGAGGGAATTATCGTGGTCCTCACGCACCTGTTCCGGGGTCAACGGACCGCCTAGATGAACCATCATCTCAGGGTCGGTGGATATTTTCTCAAGCAGCGGGTAATCTTCTAGGACGACGGTTTCAAGCTGCAACGCTCGTTCCCTTAAAGACAACTAGAGTGTGAACGCCCGTTTGCGCGGCAGTCTTTATAGCCTTCCGGCGCGTTAAGACACGACCCGTGGGAACGGCCTTCTTCACGGCACGCCGCGTAGCCGGTATCGGCACTCAAACACGCCCCATGCGACCGCCCGGCCTTTCGGCAGGCGGCGTAGCCGCCCTTAGCGCTCAAGCACGTCCCATGCGAACGTCCGCCGCTTCGGCAGGACTGATACCCGGTATCGGCTCCAAGACACGTTCCATGCGATTGCCCGGCCTGTCGGCAGGCACCGTAGCCCCCGCCGGCACCCAGGCAGGAACCATGCGAACTCCCGGCCTCACGGCACATGCCGTAACCGGCCTCGGCATTTACGCAGGAACTATGGGAGCGACCGGCCGCCCGGCAGTGAAAATAGCCCGCCTTTGCATTGACGCACGAGCTATGAGAGCGGCCCGCTTTTCGACAAGCTCCATATCCGGTTTGTGCATTGGTACAGGAACTATGGGAACGGCCCGCGGCGATGCAATCGGCGTAGCCCCCCTGGGCTAAAGCACCGACGCCCTCAACGGGAACCACGGGAGTCGATTTAATGGCACGCCATTTTATGTTGGGAAGAGGGAGTGATCCGGAACTGGCGGGAGTCGCCAAGGCTAAGACGGCAATAACAGATAGAATTGTTTTCTTCAAACCAACCTCCATCCCATTAGTCCTAATGGGAACTGGGACGATCGTACTAAATTTCCCTACCCGGGCTCGAATGCTATCCTCTACGTGGAGACATTATGAAACGCGTCCTTAAAAAACTGAAACCCACCCGCC
>JBFIEP010000802.1:0-1351 GCA_041603335.1 Elusimicrobiota bacterium
CGGCCGCAGCGGCATGGCGGTGAACAACCGGACGGGCAAACGCCAGGATCAATAAAGCGAGAACGAGGCAGCGGAGCGCGAGCAAAAGCCACTGCCTCAGCCGCGTAGCGGGCAGCGCTCGCGCGTATGCCGCGCGCAGCAATGTGAGGTCGCCAAACGGTGTGCGCCTCGCCCTCCGCATGAAAATCAAATGAAGCAGAATAGGGGCTCCGGCCGCAGGGAGCCACCAAAGCAGGGAAGGATTAAGGAAAGACACGGCGGCCTCTAGGCGACGGCGCTCTGCCGCGCAAGAAAACGCGCCAGACCCCGATGCCAAGGTTCATCCGTATAGAAAACGGCGTGATGCACACCCGTCCCGTGGAAAGAAGCTTCATAAAGGCGCTGCTGCCGCTTGAATGCTTCCCGGTAGGATTCCCGCAGCAATCCTACCTCACAACGAAGAGAATCCTTATTCTCCATGCTTTCAAACAGCACAGGACCGTCAATGTCGAGATCCCGCTCCGTAGGATCGAGAACCTGTAGAACCAACAAGCGATGCTTGCGAACCGCGTAGACACGGAGGGCCTCAAGAATTTTTTCAGAATCACCCAGAAGGTCTGAAACAAGAACAACCAGCGAGCGCCGGGACAGAGATCCAACCCTCCCGCTTAATACTGCCGACAAATCGGTTTCTCCGCCAACCCCTCCGGTCATCAAAGCGTCATCCATTAGATCGAGATGCGTCATTCGTCTGCGCGGGGGGAGAAAATCCTTCCGTTCGGTATCGAACGTCATAAGCCCGGCCGCATCCCCTTGCCCGAGGATTAGATACCCCATACACATCGTAAGCCGCCGCGCGTACTCCCATTTTGTCTCGGGACCGCGTCCCTGATAACCCATCGAGCCCGAACGGTCGAGCATAAGATAGGTATTGAGACTTTTTTCTTCCTGGAATTCTTTGATGAAAAAACGATCCTTGCGCGCATAAACCTTCCAATCCAGGTGCTTGAGATCATCTCCTGCAACATAGGCTCGATGCTGGGCAAATTCCTGGGAAAACCCGCGCTTTAAACTGCGATGTCGACCCGTAAGATGACCTTCCACACGATGGCGGCGCAGATCGAAATTAAAATTCTTGAGTCGGGCGAGGATCTCAGGTGTGAGAATTTGCACTACACCCGGGACTCGAGGAGCCGGTCAATAACGCCGTCTACGGATACACCCTCCGCTTCGGCCTGGAAGGCGAGGACGACGCGATGCCGGAGGATGGGCTTCGCGATACGCCGGACATCCTCCTCGGAAACTGCAAAACGTCCTTCGAGAAGCGCGCGGGCCTTTGCCCCAAGAATCAGAGCCTGACTCGCCCGCGGGC
>JBFIEP010000803.1:0-1351 GCA_041603335.1 Elusimicrobiota bacterium
GGCCCGCCTATCCCCAACCCCGAAGGAATAACAACACTTCCCGTAACGATGGATTACGATGAGACGGGCTTGGCGCTGCCGGTCAGCACTTCGTTCCGCATCCACGCATGGCATATCCCCATCGATGTCGGTTTCACCCTGGTTCCTTCCAGTTCGACGCATCCCGCCGATTGGTGGTTCCACGTTCGGCAAGATGCCCTATTTTTAAAATACGACAAGAAAGCTTGGCGCTCCCGCCACGGATACAAAAAAACAGCCTCCGGATATGAATGGGATGAAGATTTCCCCGAGGGCAAAGGTCTGCTCAACTCCGATGGGAAACGGCTCGACACCCTGATGGAGCGCGGCTTAATGTATTGGGCCGATGCCGCCCTGCATATCGGTCTCTTCGAGCTAGATCAGAAACTTAAAAACGCCGCAGCCCTTTTCCGGAAGGAACGCTACCCTAGCGGTCCCTAAGCTTCGCCGGTACGCTTAAATAATGGCGGATCAAACCTTTTTACCGATGACACGGGCAGAGATGGAGGCCCGAGGCTGGGACAGCGTCGATGTTGTTTTCGTCACGGGTGACGCCTACATCGATCACTCCTCTTTTGCGATGGCGGTATTAGGCCGGGTCCTTGAATCAGCGGGGTTTCGTGTTGCTATTTTATCCCAACCGGATTGGCGCACATGCGAACCTTGGAAAACCTTTGGCCGCCCTCGTCTATTCTTTGCGATCTCAGCGGGCAATATGGATTCGATGATTAACCATTACACCGCAAACAGAAAAGTTCGCAATGACGATGCCTACACCCCTGGAGGGCGTATCGGATTGCGGCCCGACCGCGCAACGATCCCGTATTGCCAACGAGCACGGGAAGCCTTCAAGGGAGTCCCCGTAGTTGCGGGTGGTGTAGAGGCATCCCTTCGGCGTCTTACCCACTATGATTATTGGTCGGATAAAGTGCGCCCCTCAATACTCAACGACACAAAAGCGGACTTATTGTGCTACGGAATGGGTGAAGAAACCATCCTGGAAATCGCCAAGCGCCTCAAGGACGGGAAAACACTAAAGGATTGTCGGGACCTGCGGGGAGTCGCCTATTTCTTAGGCGCAAAAGACGAACCGCCGGCCGGGGAAGAATGGGTAAAACTTCCAAGCTTTGAAGCGGTTCGGGATTCGAAGGATGAATTCTTAAGCGCTGCCAGGATATCCCACCGTGAGACAAGCCCGTTTAACGCAAAAGGCCTTACGCAACGACACGGGGCAAGGACCGTTGTCGTCACTCCTCCTCAACTCCCGGTATCGACCGAACGAATGGATTTCTACTACGGGCTCCCTTACGCACGTCGGTCCCATCCGTCCTAC
>JBFIEP010000804.1:0-1342 GCA_041603335.1 Elusimicrobiota bacterium
AAACCGCCCAAAAAGAAAGAAAAGAAGGAGAAGGAACCGGAGGCACCGACCCTCGCAAAACTAATAGGAGCGGGAGCGCTCACCCCTCCGAATAAGTCCACCGATAAAAAAGCACCGGGATTCGGGGCGCTTAAAAAATCCTTTCCGCCAACCCTGCCGGATGGAACTTCCTACGAACGGAAAACCCCGGATCCGGATCATGTCGAGACAATTGTTCCGCCAGAGGAGCATGGCCTCTATGAACGCTGGCTCGAAATCGACGACAACAAGAACCGGAAAAAGGACCAAGCCCACTGGCACGGCGACGGCAAAGCGATTCTCTACATGCACTACGGCAAGATATGGGCCAGCCCGAAAAAAAATAAATGGTCCTGGCTCGTTAAGCAGGGAACGAAATGGTGGACGCTCGCTGATGGGGCCCAGCGGATGGTGCGCCACAAAGACTTGTGGTGGTGGAAGACGGAATTCGGTTGGTTTCCATTGGCGGAAGGGAAACCGCGCGCGGCGGATTTTGCTCCCGATTGGAAAAGAAAGGGACTTCTCACAAAGGGCTGGACGCTGAAGTTTTCAAAAGATCTCAGACGGGCGGCGGTGACAACGCCCGGACGCGGGACGGTCATTGTTGATGCGGTTTCCGGACAGTTCGTCGGTCGTGTTGCCGAAAAAGCTAGAATCGCCCCGTGAAGGGATTCATCCTCTTAGCCGTTTTTCTGACCGCGTGCGCCTCACCCGCGCCGCAATATTCCGCCTATGATCCGTTGGCGGGAAACGCGGCGCCTCAGCCCGTGCGGCGGAACGGGAAAATAATCTTCACAAGCATTATTCCGAAAGACTACACCGCAACCGAAGGCCGTCTCTCCAAACCTCTGCTTGAGATTTTTCAGCGGGATGTTTATTGGGGAAAATCCTCGATCTCGATCGAACAGTATTTGGAAAATGACGGCGCCCCCGCGCTCGCCTCCTTCGCACGTGCTCTCCACCCCTCCAAGCCCCAACCAACGATGCGGGAAATTCAGGGGAAAAAACTTTCGGTTTACCATGATTTGCGCTTTACATCATACGGTCGCCAAATCTCCCAGCAGGACCCTTCCTCCGGTATCCTCGGGACAAATATTCGTCCTCCCAAATTAGACCCCACCGGAAAGCGCCGCTTCCCCAAAGGCGGCGACGCGTATCGCCTGCACCGCTGTAAAAAGATCGGGGCATGGGGGATTCTCTCCGATGAAATCCGTGCCCGCGTAGGACGAAAAAAAGAAGAATCCGCGCCGCCGATGATGAAACGGCGCGACCGCAGAATTCTTGTCACCTGCTTCGGGCGGAACACTCTCGACCGGCTTCTGGC
>JBFIEP010000805.1:0-1339 GCA_041603335.1 Elusimicrobiota bacterium
CGAGTTCTTCCGGACCGACCTCAAGGTCTCCGAGAGATTCCCCGGCGGTTTCACGGCCTTCCCAAGCCCGGACTTTTTCGATCATCGCTTTGAAATCAGAGCGGATTTCGGTAGGGAGTTCGTCCTCGTCCATTAAGGAGGCTATGAGGGCGAAGGCACGCTTCAATTCGGCGCGCGCGTTATAAACCCTCCCTTCCCGGAATGAAACGATGGCTTTATCGTATAGGTTTTCCGCTTCGGCAAGCGTCGAAAGTTCTCTAACTTCGGCGTCTTCGCCCGGGAGAGCGGGGGCCTCGCTTTCTGCCGCGAGGACAGGGAGCGATAGAAGGAGAATTCCGAGAGCCGTTCTTAGCATTACCCTATTCTAACAAACCCCGTGCAGGGGCCGCGCATACCTTGAGAATGGGGGTTAACCCGTTTTATGACCGCAGTTTCCGCAGAACTTAGCGGCTCCGCCCATGGGGGTATTGCACTTAGGACAGGCATGAGTCCCGCACTTCTTTCCGCAGTGTTCGCAGAATTTAGCCCCGGCAGCGATATCCCCTTTGCAGC
Organism: Elusimicrobiota bacterium; assembly: GCA_041603335.1. Classification (GTDB taxonomy): domain Bacteria; phylum Elusimicrobiota; class Elusimicrobia; order UBA1565; family UBA1565; genus UBA1565. Next base: position 553 of record JBFIEP010000805.1, read on the forward strand.
CCGGGCACTTTGTTGTTGGTGCCACGACGGTTGACCCGCACTCGGGACAGAATTTAGCGGTGGCCGGGACATCCGCCTTGCATTTCTTGCTGGTGCACCGCGTAATTTGGGTTGGGGGGGCCTTCTTGGCGACCTGGTCCATCATGCCGCCCATCATACCGCCCATTTGCGCTCCGGCACCAAGGCCCATGCCGAGTCCCATCCCGCCGCCCATGGTGCCTTGGTTTCCGGCGGCCTTTTCCATCGTATCGAAGGTGCGCTTGGTCTTGTAGGCGCTGTCGCCCATGATATCCATTTCAGCCTTGTCGGAAAGGGCTTTCTTGAGCCGCTTCACCGTTGGGTCTTCATCGGGAACATTAACCGAATTGAGGTAGAAGTTCACCAGCGAGATTCCGTACTGGGAGAAGTCTTTCTGGATTTTTTTATGGAGATCTCCGGAGATGTCCTCCAGGTAGGCTGAAATCTCCAGCATGTTGATCTTCTTTTTGATGATGGTCTCTGCGATGTAGTCCTTGGCCTTGGTCAGGATCACCCCGCGGAAGTAGTCGGTCATGGTGTCGACTGTAAATTCTTCCATCGTTCCTGAGAGCTGAACGACGAATTTCCGGGCGTCCTGAACCTTGATGCCGAACTGGCCGAAGGCGCGTACCGGCAGAAAGATGTTGTAGCGCGGATCCAGGATCGGAATCGGAGTTTTGGTGCCCCACTTTACATCTAGCTTGGTGGCCTTATTGACGTAATAGACCTCGGCTGCAAAGGGCGTATCCCCGCCAAAGGGGATGCTGAC
>JBFIEP010000806.1:0-1338 GCA_041603335.1 Elusimicrobiota bacterium
CTGCTGCGGTGCTTGCGGCGGTCCGCTTTCGGAAGCGATGGAAGGATGTCCATGGTGCGGCAAGACCAACAAAACCCGTTTAGAATCCCCGCCCGTGTGCGGCCGCTGCAAGCGATGGCGCAAGGCGGATTGGAGGTTTTGCGCCTGGTGCTACGGACCGGCGTTTAAAAAGATTTCAGAACGCACCTATCCCGACAAACGGCACGTTGGAAAGTGTGCGGCGTGCAAAGAAATATCCCTGCCGCTCTTTTCCCGTTATTGCCCGCGGTGCCGCGCAAAGGTTCGAAGACCGCAGCCGCTCGGGGACGCCTTCACCAAATGCGGGAAGTGCAGGTCCGGGGTCGCTTCCGAATTATGGTCTTACTGTCCGTGGTGCAGGAAGAAGTTGTCTAACTGACGCCGGGGCCCGAAAAGGGGAAAGGCTTGGTCGCTTCTCCGGCGTAAATCGATAGATGCGGGAAGGGAATTTCGATCCCGTCATGATCGAAGCGGTCCTTAATCCTCTGATAAAGAGCGTTTCGTATCGCTATATAATTATTCTTTTCAGCCCACACCGAAATCTGAATATCTATTGAAGATTTCCCGAATCCTTTATGGACAAAAAGCGGCGCAGGCTCTCTTAGGCAAAGCGGTTCCTGCATGACCGTTTCCTCCAACGCCTTTCGAACCTCCTCAAGGTCTTCCTTGTAGGCCACGCCGATCTGCAAATCAACCCGGCGAATAGGAAACCGGGTCATATTCACGAATGAATTCTTGAGCAATGATTCGTTGGGAATCCGAACCACATTGTTGTCGAATTTCCGAAGGTTCATCGCCAGCGCGCCGATTTCAAGAACCTCGCCCGTATGATCACCCACTTGAAGGATATCCCCGACTTTAAAGGGCTGTTCCGCCACCAAGAAAAGTCCGCTAATGACATTTGAAAGGCTTGTTCGGGAGGCGAAACCGACGGCGACACCCAGTACTCCCGCGGCCCCTAAAAAAGCTCCTAACTTAAATCCGAACTGATTCATAACCATCACGAGAATCAGGCCATGACCGGACCAACGCAGCCCCTTCTCCACCAACTGGCTGGAATGATCACCGAATTTTTCTTTTAGGGCTGCATGCAGCACACCGATGATAATTCGCACCACGACGATACCCATCAGGATAATGACGCAGGAACGTAAAATCTGGGGTGCCCAAGAAGAAACGGCCGCAGATATTAACGTCACATTCATTCGGGACTCCCGGAACCAAAAATATTGAAAAAGGATCTAGCGATGAAAGAACCGGCGGGTTTTAAATCCGGACCATCGATCAGCGTCGCTCCGGAAATGCCCTCGGGAGGTTTCC
>JBFIEP010000807.1:0-1338 GCA_041603335.1 Elusimicrobiota bacterium
GCCTTCCCGTTTTCGGGCAGACGGCCCAGTGGATGGTAAAGTTCGGGATGTGGTCCGATGCCGAACAGCGGTATCGCACCATTCTCGCCAGCGTTCCCGATTCGGTACTGGTCCATCGCGATCTGGCCCAGCTTTTCCTTCGCCAAGGCGGGGTCGGCCCAAACCGCAGCCGCGTCGCCCGGCCGCCGCCGGGCGATCACATGGGGGATGTTTTTTCCGGCGGCTTTCGACGCCGCAGCAATAACTTCAAGGACGGAGGACCCACGGCCTGTCCCCAGATTGACCGGTTCTGCTCCGGAAAACGATTCTATTTTCTCGACGGCTTTCAGGTGGGCCAAGGCCAGATCAACGACATGGATATAGTCCCGCACACCCGTGCCATCGGGCGTCGGATAGTCGCTGCCCAAAACCTTAACGAATTCGTGGCGGCCTACAGCGGTTTGCATCACAAACGGCATGAGATTGTTCGGGATTCCGACCGGATCTTCGCCGATTTCACCGGACTCATGTGCGCCGACGGGATTAAAATAGCGCAGAAGCGCGATTTTCCAACCTTCTTCGGATTTCGCGAGATCGCGGCATATGTCCTCGATCATAAGCTTCGTCGCGCCATAGGGATTAACCGCAGAAAGGGGGAAAGATTCAAGGATCGGATTCTTTTCCGCTTCACCATACACCGTCGCCGACGAAGAGAAAACAAATTGGCGGCAACCCGCGTGCTGCATCGCCTTAAGTAGGTTTACGGTCCCCCCGACATTGTTCTCGTAATAAAGCAGCGGCTTCTCAACCGACTCACCGACGGCTTTTAGTCCAGCGAAATGAATGACCGCATCAAAGGAAACCTTCCCCATGAGCGCTTTAAGGGCGGCATAATCCCGGATATCGCCCTCGACAATCTCGGCACACTTTCCGGTGATTCTTCCCACGCGCGCGAGGGACTCCGCAGACGAATTGGAGTAGTTATCAAAGGAAACGACGTCATGTCCCGCCGAAAGCAATTCAAGCGCTGTATGACTGCCAATATAACCGGCCGCGCCGGTCACAAGTATCCGCATGGGAGGATCATAGCAAGCTTGGTATACTCCACACATGAAGACCTTTGGAGAAAATGTCGCGGCGGAGGCGAAACGTCTTCTCGCCGGCGGAAAGGACGCAAACCAAATCTCGAGCATTCTTTATCAACGCGATAAGGCCGGACGCAATTACGGCATCGGAATTATTTTGGATGGCCGGGGAAAGCCCGCAAAAACGTCTTCGGCTTTGCTGCGCGCGGCGGCAAAGGAATTAAAAAGCAGAAGCGGTTTGGGCGCCTATATGAATTCCGCCAAAACAATGCCC
>JBFIEP010000808.1:0-1336 GCA_041603335.1 Elusimicrobiota bacterium
CCGGTCTCTAAAAGTTTGGATACGGCTTCCTTGAGCGTCCATAGCCGGGTTTGTTCGGCTAGGTCGCTGTCCATCGTATCGCTCCATTCATCATCGTGGGCCATGATGGATAAGAATGAAGCGGCGCGCGGCTCAATCGCTTCAAGGTCGATCCCGACGCGGTGCCCCGGAGGTGCGACGGCTGCGACGCCGGTTCCCCGTGAGTGGGAGAGTGAGAGATGGTAGCGATCGAACTTTTTCCCCCCTTCGAGGACGATTTTCGGAGCACCGTCTTCGCGGTTTAGGATTTGAATTTGAGCGGGTTTAAGATAGATCCCTTCCTGCTGCAGGCACCAGCCCATCAGGCGCTTGGCCGCGAGGCGCGCGGCCAGCCATTCCGCGCGTCGTTTTTGAATTTTAAACGACCGCCCTTTTTCGAATTCTTCCGGACCCAGGACCTCGACCGATTCCAAGGTTGCATCGTCGGCCTCAAGCTTTTCCAGAACAGGAAGCGACTCGGCGGCATCGACGGCTTCAAATCGAAACGGCTTTTCAAACCCTTCGGCATTCGGATTTGTGCTTTCCAATATCACCGATTCTTCCACTTAGGAAACCCGGATCATGCGGTAGTCTTCGAGTGCGATCCAAACATTACCGTCGCTGTCGACAACCGACGCGTCATAGATCGACTTGTCGCCTTCGGTTCCCTTGTAGTGGACATTAACTTCGAGGCGTTCGGGCGGAGTGCCGGTCTTAAATACGCGTACCTTTCCGACAGAGTCCGGGAGCGTCATCGTTTTGCTGAAGTGTAGATCCCGATACCCGCAGGCTTGAAAGGCGGCCTCGATGAGCATGGGCTGGTAGGCGAGCGCCCGTTTGTTCTTGTCCCAGAGTTCCGGGCTGCGCTTGTAGACCGCCGTGAGACCTTCCTCTGTGATCGCCGTGATTCCTTCCAGGACCTGAAAGCGCGGTCCGTGGAAATACGCGTCATAGATGGCATCAGCCTTAACGACGAACTCAGTGGAGCCCGTATTGGACGTCGAAACGCCCTTCCATCCCGCTCCGGGCTCGGAAAGAACGCGACCCGTGAAGTGGGTACGGGGGGCTCCGAGTTTAATTCCTTGCGGAGAGATGAAGTCTGACTCGATGTGCAGCCGCGTCGCGGTGCCATCCTTTGTTGCGATCGCCCGGACCTTGATGGGACGGTTGCGCAGCAGTTTGATGGGCAGTTGGAATTTCACGTCTTCAAAGGCCGCAGGAACCTCGCCGAGCAGTTTGGCGGCGGTTTCCGCGAAGAGTTCCAGGCCCATTACACCCGCAACCCAGGGAGTTCCGCCAACGGCATGGTCGACAAGCC
>JBFIEP010000809.1:0-1335 GCA_041603335.1 Elusimicrobiota bacterium
CATGAAGGCGGTACGCGACTCCCCCGAGAATAAGAAACCCGGCCCAGAAGCGCCCAAGCAGGAGATAAAGGGGATATCCGGGGGGATGCGCGACCCCCAACGTCCATGCGCTCGCGGCCATATCCCCCGAATCACGATAGGGCGAGACAGACGGGTGGGCGCAGTACAAATAGAGGAAAAAGGCGCCAATCCCAACGAGGGTCGCTATAAAAACCGGGCGTCGATTCATCAAAAGAAGTCGTACGGATCCACGTTAACTTTTACACGAACCGATGACGGCAGTTCAAGGGCCCGCACCGCGTTGAGCATTGGCTCAAGTCTATTGCGCTCTTTGATCTTAATGAGCAAATGATGGCGTACCTGTCCGTGCAATTTCGAAAGGACTCCGGGGGCCGGCCCGACCACCTCATCGTCTGAATGAACGGCCAGTCTAAGCTGCTCGGCGGCGGCTTTAGAACCCTTAATAACAGGCTTTTCGGTCTTGCTCGTAAATACGAGCCGAATCAGTGTCGAAGAGGGGGGATAATCGAGTTCCTTTCGATACCCCATTTCGAGCTTGGCAAACGCCGCATAATCGCCTTGAGCTACGGCCTGGATCGCATAATGCTCGGGCTGTGAGGTCTGCAGGAGAACCTCGCCGGGCCGCTCCGCCCGACCCGCCCGTCCTGCCGCTTGGATGAGCAGCTGCACCGTACGTTCAGCCGCACGAAAATCGGGCATATTCAACATGGTGTCGGCGTCAACGACCCCGACCAGAGTGACCCGGGGGAAATGAAATCCCTTGGCGACAAGCTTTGTCCCGACAAGGACATTAGCCTTCCCGGAACTAAAGTCCTCATACACGCTGGACTCATCGTCCGTTTTTTCTTTTGCAACGGTGTCGCGGTCCATGCGAAGAATTTTAGCGTAAGGCATTTCACGCTTCAATTCAGCGACGACTTTTTGCGTGCCGACTCCGGCAAAACGAACGGCTCCTTGGCAGCGGATGCAGGCACGAGGAACGGCCGCGGTCTTGTCGCAATGGTGACAGCGCAAATGGAATCCGGAGTCCTCTTCTCCAAATAGAGAACCGGTCGCGGGGGTTTGACTCTTTGGGGCGGAATGGTGAATAAAGGCCACTTCACAGTTAGGGCAGCGCGCGACCCATGCGCATTTACGGCAAATCATGAAATTCGAAAACCCGCGCCGGTTCACGAGAAGGATAACCTGCTCATCACGCTGCAGGCGGTCTTTAATCTGTTCCAACAATTCAGCGGATAGACACCCTTCGTATTCGTCGCGTCGAGTCAGAATTCGAATCGGCGGACGGTCCGTTGTTTTTGACACGCGTTCGGC
>JBFIEP010000810.1:0-1326 GCA_041603335.1 Elusimicrobiota bacterium
GAGCGGGGCATCACGATCCTTTCGAAATGCACTTCAGTTGACTTCGGCAAGCGGACCATTAATATTGTGGATACTCCGGGACATGCCGATTTTGGATCGGAAGTTGAACGGGTCCTGCGAATGGTCGACGGCGTGCTGCTCGTTGTGGATGCCGTGGAAGGTCCCATGCCTCAAACAAAGTTTGTTCTCCGTAAGGCGCTTGAATGCGGACTTTCCCCCATCGTGGTTATCAATAAGATGGACCGGCCTCACATTCGCCCTGCGGAGGTTCTTGATGAAGTCAGCTGCCTGCTGATTGATCTTGGTGCCGATGACGATCAGCTTGATTTTCCGGTTTTTTACGCGGCGGCCAAAGAGGGATGGGTTTCTGAAACGCCTGATGCCCCCGGGAAGGATCTTACCGTCTTGTTTAAGGCGATTGAAGACCGTGTCCCGGCACCATTGGTTGATGAAGAGGGTTCCCTGCAGATGCAGGTGACGATGCTCGCTAATTCCAATTACCTCGGGAAAATTGCCATCGGCAGAATTCAGCGCGGTCGTGTTAAAATGAGCGAGCAGGTATCCTTGGTCAAAACCGATGGTTCGATTTCCAAACATAAGGTGACTAGGCTTATGCGTTTCACCGGGATGGGACAGGCTGAAATGACCGAAGCGATCGCTGGTGATATTATCTCTCTTTCCGGGGTTGAAACTGTAGATGTCGGCGACACAATCGCCTCTATTGAAGAACCCGAAGCGCTTCCCGCCCTTACGATTGATGAGCCGACCCTTGCGATGCAGTTTCTGGTAAACGATAGTCCGTTTGCGGGCTTGGATGGAAAATTTGTCACAAGCCGCCATTTAAAAAGCCGACTCCTTGAAGAACAAAAGACGAATGTCGGCCTTAAAATTGAGGAATTACCGGGAGAAGGGCGTTTTAAGGTAGCGGGCCGGGGCGAATTGCATTTATCGGTTTTGATCGAAGCGATGCGGCGGGAAGGATTTGAGCTTGCTGTTTCACGGCCAGAAGTCATTCTAAAACGGGTCAATGGCGAATTGCATGAGCCGATCGAGGCTTTATCAATTGATGTTGATTCCGAATTTCAGGGGCCCCTCTTTGAAGTCCTGGGCCAGCGCGGTGGAAAGATGCATGACATGACCACTGACAGTTCCGGCCGCCTTCGTCTTGAGTATTTTGTCCCGGCGCGGGCTCTCATCGGGTTTAAGAATGATTTTCTTACTCTGACCCGTGGAACAGGGACGATGCATCATAGTTTCCACGGCTACGCAAAGAAAACCGGAAATGCCGCTACTCGAAAGAACGGTGTCTTTGTCGCCAAAGAAGGC
>JBFIEP010000811.1:0-1324 GCA_041603335.1 Elusimicrobiota bacterium
CGTTTTCTTTCCCGTCTCCCAGGCGTGTTTCCAACTGCCGTAGGCGGCACCTGCGATCCCGGCAGCAGACGCGACCCGGCCCTTTCCCGGCCGCTCGGTTTTCACCGATACCGCCGCATGCTGCGCGGGAGCCGCAGCATTCCCTTTCCCTCTAAATCCTCCAGCAAGTCCGGAACGGTCCGCCTCCGTCCGGCCGATGGAAGATCCCCCCGGATCGCGGCAGTCGCGCTCGCCGTAACTGTCGCAGATCACATCACCGACATTCCGGGAAAGGTCGCTGGGGAAAGTCAGCTTGCGGGATTTTTGCCTTCGGGACACATAGCGCCCCCCTGTTGGGGCAACACCCTTCGGCTGGGCGACGCGTATCCCCATCGGCGGCAAATCAGACAACTTATCGGCATCGGCGGGATTACCGAGCTTATCCTTGAGTTTCTTAAATTTCTCCGTGGTTTTCTTCGACGCGGCCTTTGAGGCGTCGGAAGCCTTCTTGGCTTTTTCCGAAGCCTTGGTTCCCTTCTGCTCGGCCTCCTCGGCCTTCGATTTTTCTTCGGTCGCCTTCTGCACTTCTTCCTGCATCTTGGCTTCATCCGGTATTGCCTTGGCTTCTCTATAGGCGGTGCTAATCGGCCCCTTCACCTTTTCCTGGGATTGATTGATTCCCTTTTCCGCGCCCTCAATCGCCTGCTTCGCCGACATCGCCGCCCCGCTCGCCTTCTCCGCCGCCCCTAACGATTTTGGATAACCCTCCTTGGGCTGAGTGAGCGCCTCCATTTCTTTGTGAACTTCCTTCGCCTTCTTCACGGTCTTCTCCATCCACTTCTCGGCGTTTTCAATAACTTTTTTAGAAAGTTCCTGACGTCCGACATTGCGTGTCTCACCGCTCGTACGGCTGACCGCCAAACGATCCTGCGATTTCTTCTCAAGATCCCCCGCCTTCTGCGCGAGCTGCTTGAGCATCGGGACCAAGGCCTCCGCCTCTGATATCAGCTTTTTAGCGTCCTTCAGCTTCTCTTTCGCCTGCTCAAGGTTTGGCTTTAGCACCTTAAGCTCTTTAGCCTGATCCTCGACGATCTTGACGGCCTTCGCATTGGCCGGAGGACCCAGGGCCTTAGGGGGGTCGGTCTCAATCGCCTGAACCGGCGGCTTTAGCGTGTCCGCCGCTTCCTTTATAGCGGGAACATATTCAGAGGTATTCTTCTTCACGATCGGCTTAAGTCCCGTTTCAATCGCTTTAAGTTTTTCCTGGGCGATAATCAGCGGGGCAAGCGTTTGACGAAACTTGTCATACACCTCAACGGAGATATCCCGCGCCTGTTTGGCATTC
>JBFIEP010000812.1:0-1322 GCA_041603335.1 Elusimicrobiota bacterium
CGCCCCACGCTCAATGCGGCAGATGAATCGGTCGAGCCCGTTGCGGCTGATGCAGCCCCTGTCCGCCAAGGTCCCAATCCACTATTAACTCCTTCCGCTAGGAAGCTCTATGAATTGTCGGAACTCATTAAGGTCAGCCCGGCCGAAGGCCGTGCAAAGGCATTTGAATACGTGACCGATGCACTCGATCGTCGTATCGAGGTTCAAGTCGGATCTCTCCGTTTGGCGGTTCAGAGCGGTGTGACGGAATCCCTCGAACAATTACTGGATTTCGCGAAGACCCATGAGAGTTGGTATATCCGGCGCGAAGCTCTCCGGGAAGTCGGACTCGCACTTGAAGCCGGCACTCTTTCTAAGAGTGAAGGTCTGGAAGAAGGTTTGCAGGCTGTCCTTGACGATAAGAACGGCTCTGTCGTGCTCGCCGCGCGTTGGGCGTTGGAACATGCCGGGGTTGATCTCGCTGTCATTGATCAGGAAAAATCCGATGCCGCCGTCGTGAAAAACCAACTGCGTGCTGAAAAAATGGCCGAGTTTGAATCTCAGATGCAGGCAGAGACTGATAAGGCGGTGCGCAATGCCAAGCGCATTCAAGGATTCCGGAAAGTGATGCGCTATGTCGCGGTCTTAATCTTGGGCACGGTTCTCTGGACCGGTTACGTCGCACCCAAATATTTCCCGACTCCCGTGGATAAGGCGCCGATCGTTCAGGTTGAAGAGATCCCGAAGGGACCGGATTATTCCGTGATGACCGAGGCCGAGCGTCAGGCCATCATTGTTCAAGAGACCGTGAAGATGCGTGAAGCCGCCGAGCGCTCCGCTGTGGCCGATGAGTCCGTCGCCAAAAAGATTTCTGAAGAGAAGGGCGGAAGCATGATCGGTTCGATCCTTATGATGGTGCTCAATGTTGTTCTCTTCGTCGGACTGTTCATGCTCATCAGTCGCTGGATAGCTAAGAAGGCGGGCGGTGGGATGTCTCAAATGAAGAACGCGATGGGCATGGGCAACAAGTTCAGTCCCCAGCGTTCGGATAAACGTTTCTCCGATGTTGCGGGTGTGGATGATGCGGTTATCGAGGTTCAGGAAATTATCGATTTCCTTAAGAATCCCAAGAAATATCAGCGCCTCGGTGCGAGAATCCCCAAGGGCGTTTTATTGCACGGTCCTCCCGGTACGGGTAAGACCCTTCTTGCGAAAGCGGTCGCTGGGGAAACAGATGCGAATTTCTACAGTATCTCAGGTTCGGATTTTATTGAGATGTTTGTCGGAGTGGGAGCGTCGCGTGTGCGCGATATTTTTAATCAGGCCAAAGCCGGTTCTCCTTC
>JBFIEP010000813.1:0-1308 GCA_041603335.1 Elusimicrobiota bacterium
AATCATCTCCCGTGAGTGCAGGCACGACCATGACATCGGGAGAGTTCAAAAATCCCTACGAACAGAAACCCTTGGAAAAGCTCCTTGCGAATCGTTATCGACTCGATTACCCGATTGGCCGCGGAGGCATGGCTCGCGTTTGGGAAGGCATCGACCGTGGAGCGGGTGATCGGAAAATCGCTGTCAAACAAATGACCGCAGATGCCGGAGAGCACCAGAGGAAAATGCGGGAGCTTTTTCTCAAGGAGGCGAAACTACTGGCCTCTCTTGATCACCCGAATATCGTCCGCCTTTACGATACTCTCGATTTACCCGATGGGGTGCATCTCGTCTTCGAATTCGTTTCGGGGAAAACGCTGCAGCAAATCCTGGCAGAACGCCAACACCTTCCCTGGGAGGAAATAAAAAAGATTCTAATTCCGACGGCACAAGGCCTCTCATACGCCCACAAAAAGGAACTTGTTCATCGAGATCTTAAACCCGCCAACATCATGATTGCAGACAACCAAACAATCCGCGTGATGGATTTCGGAGTCGCCCGCAACTACTCCGATCAAATCGAAGTCAGCGAAGCAGAACAGGTCGTCGGTCAAGCAGGCCCGGCGGGATTGCCGACACATAGAACGACAACACTGGCTGGAACACCCGCCTACCGCTGTCCGGAATCAACCAAAGGCGTCGTCTCGGAACGCACCGACATATTCTCTCTCGGCGTTTGCCTCTACGAGGCCCTAACCGGAGCCCTCCCTTACGACCACTCCGGATGGACTCAAAAATCCGCTAAGCCCGCCCCCATCTCAAGCTTCGGCATATCACTGCCTCCCGGCCTCGGAGCACTCATAGGCGACATGCTCCGCCTAGACCACCGCAAACGCCTAGCCTCAATGCAAGAGTTCATCGACCGAGCTTCACTCATATAGGGGTCTGTCCCCAAGTTGTTTAACTTGTTGGGAACTTTTCGGGCGGTTCGTCCGTAAGAAAGCACATGAGCAGACCAGCACGTCGCGAATCTGAAAGCGGAATATATCACGTTCTGAATCGAGGGAATCACAGAGAGCCCATTTTCGATTCAGAGTATGACTATCTAGATTTTTTGGAAGTTATGAATATCGTGAAACAGAAATATCCATTTATTCTACACGCCTTTTGCTTGATGCCTAATCATTTTCATCTTCTTATCCAGCGGCTCACTTCATCGCTTTCAACAATTATGCAGAGGATCCAAAGCACTTATGCGATCCGATTAAACAAACGAAGAAATCAGACCGGTCACGTATTCCAAGATCGCTTCAAAGATATTCCCTGCGA
>JBFIEP010000814.1:0-1304 GCA_041603335.1 Elusimicrobiota bacterium
AGTATGTCGTTGGAAATGTATCCGATTTTAGCGACCAGAATGTCGGGTTCGTGCGGCGCCGAATCGTGGACTTGGAACTCGCTCTTGTAGACGCTAAAACAGGAGAGGAGATATGGAAGGATTCGGGACGCGTCGAAAAGACAAAGGCGGCCTTAAGTAAAAAGCGGGCGAAGCAGACGTTTTTTAAAGGAATTATAGAGAACGCGGCTGAAAAGGCGTACGGCAAGCCGATGGATGAAGAGTCGCGCCGGGCTGTTAACCGGGTTATGAGATCGTTCCCCAGGAGAGGACACCGATGAAACGCATATTATCTTTGATTGTGATTGTAGGGCTTGGAGCCGCGTGCGCACCGCGCACGAAGAGCTACCGAAAGCAGGCACCCAGTGCGAATGTGACGAAGCGCTATGAATCAAAATACGTGGGCCCCAAGCGCCGTATCGGTGTCGTCGAATTTGAAAATAAAACCGCCTACGGTTCTCGTCTCGGATCCGCCGCTTCGGATATCCTTGTGACCGAGCTTGCCAAGACCGGCCGCTTCGTCGTCGTCGAGCGGGATAAGCTTAATAAGATTCTTGGCGAGCAAAAACTGCAGGCGTCCGGTGCCATCGATCCGCGCACGGCGGGTGAGGTGGGAAAAATTCTCGGCCTGAACGCGATTGTGACCGGTGCGGTGTCGCAGTTCGGCGTCAAGAAAGAAGGCTCTGAATACGTCATCGTTCAATCCAAGCGCCAGGTCGCCGAAGCCGTTGTCGATATCCGTCTGGTCGATGCTGAAACCGGCCAGGTCATCTTCGCTGATTCCGGAACGGGCGTCGCGAAAAACAAGAAGGGTTCTGTCTTGGGACTCGGAGGCCGCGGCGGCTACGATGAAACGATCGAAGGCAAGGCGCTGCGGGAAGCCATCGTTCAGTTCACCGAGAATATTGTTTCCCAGGTGAGTAAGCGGCCGTGGAGCTGCCGCATTGCCGGCGCTAAGGGCGACAGTGTGTATCTGAATGCGGGGCCCAACATGGGCATCGAGAAGGGTGCCGAGCTGAAATGTTTTTCCTTGGGTAAGCAGATCATGGATCCGACAACGGGATTGGTCCTCGGCCACGAGGAAGAGGAGATCGGTACCGTGCGTGTGACGGGTCCGCTGGGAACCTCGGGCGAAGGCTCGATCGCCCGCATGATTAAAATGGTCGGAAGAACGCCGCAGGCGAAGGATATCTGCCGGATGGCTGATTAAGCATCCCGCCTAAGCTTATCCTTTAGCAGCTCCACGTCGACGTGGGGCAGCGTGTCGGCGTTGGCGTCCAGCCAGC
>JBFIEP010000815.1:0-1304 GCA_041603335.1 Elusimicrobiota bacterium
CGCCATTAGCGAAAGACGTACGAAGCGAGACGTGAAGACGCCCATCGAATCGTCCTGTTACGATTGACCACCGCATCTTCTCATGACTAAGAAGGAAGTCCGCCATTTGGGCGACACGGTCGGCATTCGGCAGTTCACGCAGATGCACTCCGATGATATTTCTCACGATGAACGCATCCCGGATGCCCCGGGCCAACGACTGAAAAAACGATGCCGGCCGGGGAGGATTTGCCATGCGCCAAAGTGATTTCATACTCGCCTTGGGAAGAAAAGCAAGATAAGCATCAATGTCCCGCCGACCAGCCTCCCGTCCGAGATTCTGGGTTTCCGAGCCGATCCCGTAAACAATAGCCGTCGCCAACCGCGATGACACCTTCACTCCCGAAAGGACGAGCGCCTCCGCGAGCATGGTGCACGTCGCACCCACCGATTCGTCAATCAACAAAAGTTCGGCATTCGTCTTCGAGCTCTTCGGATGATGGTCGATAATAATGGTCGGTCTACGCCGGGTGGAAATCGGATTATTCTTAAATCGGGGCTGGGTATCCACAAGAGCGAGGTTGGGCGCCTCCAAATCCGACGCGCGCAGCGGACGCGCCGGAACACCAAGGCTATCAAGCATCATCCGGTTTTCCCGACGACCGATAATCCCTCCATAACCAATGCGAACGCGCGACCGGCAATACTTTTTTGCAAGCGTCCCAAGCGCCCACGCACTTGCCAGCGCATCAGGATCGGGATTATCATGCGTCACGATGAGCAATGTCGAAAGTGATCTTCCGCGCTCTTCCAGCCACGCGATCAAACGCGCAGCGGATTCGGTTGTTTTACTGGGGGAAGTTACTGCCATTGATGGGATACTTTAGGGGCTTTAGAGGTTTTTCGCGTCAATTCAACATGCACACCGGCCGGCTCGATCTCTTCTAACCGCAAGGCGGAGGGACGCGCGATATCATTCTCGCTAAGACGGATATAGGTACTCCCCCGCTCCGCCGCAACAAGATCCAAGCGCACCTCGAAGAGGCGGGTATCCAGCCAATAGAAATCACGCATATGACCGGATACAACCAGGCGGATCTTTTCCGGGGACAGGGTCGCGACACGCATTCCCGCGGGAAGATTCCGTACGTGAACGGGAACCTGATAGGTCTGACTCCAGGGTTTTGCACCAAGAACAAAAAGGGCCCACAACAAAACGGCGGCAGAGAGGGCCATGCCTTTTTCCCTCTGGTTTTTCTGCAAAAATTCCTGCACTTGATCCTGACGCGGCCGGGGCTGTTTTTCTGAATAAAAAACAGAGAGCC
>JBFIEP010000816.1:0-1292 GCA_041603335.1 Elusimicrobiota bacterium
ATCGATCCGGGAATCTTATCGCGGCCTACAAGAAAGGCAAAGCCGCTCCCATTTCCTTTCTAGCTCACATGGACCATCCCGGATTTGAAATTCTTTCTGTTGGAAAAGACGGACGCTCCGCAGAGGCGCGTTGGAACGGTCAGGTTCCGACTTTCGATTTACGCGGGAAACGCCTCGCGCTAATCTCCGATGATCCGGCCATAGGCCGCCGCGGGAGCGCAACGGTTCTAAAAGGAGACGGGCGGGGCTCCCGGGACACGGTTTGGGCCGTACAGCTCCGGGTTCCAAAAGGAACACGTAAGGGGGATTTCGGCCACGCGAATCTCCCCGGCCTCGAGCTCAAACGCGGACGGATTTTCTCAAAGGCACTCGACAACCTTGCAGGCTGCTGCGCCATTGTCGCGACAATGGAAATCCTCGCCAAGAACCGTCTCAATGCGGACGTCCATGCAATTTTCACCCGCGGCGAAGAAGAGGGTTTTAAAGGCGCGTTTGCCGCTATTGCTGATCGATCGGTCCCAAAATCCCGCCCGATCATCGTTCTGGAGTGCAGTAAGGCCATGCCCGGGGCTGAAATGGGGAAGGGACCCGTCATTCGCGTCGGTGACCGCCTTCGTGTCTTTGATCCCGATACCGTTCTCGCCTGCGAAGCGGCCGCCGCACGCCATACACGCGTTCGTAAAGGCTTTCGTTATCAACGGCGGTTGATGGATGGCGGCGCGTGCGAAGCCAGCGCATTCAGCCTGGCGGGGTATCAAACGGTTTGCCTTGCCTTTCCGCTTGGAAACTATCACAACGTAGGGGTCCGGGGCATCTCCCCGGAATACATCAATGAATCCGATTTTCTAAACGGAATAGAAGCGCTGGGAGCCTTTGCTGTTTATGGAGTATCCCCCGAAGCGGTACGCCGCAATGTCGCCAAACGCCTCGATTCCCGATTCACCTCCGGCGATGCCGCCCGATTAAGGAGAACACTTCACCGATGACGATGCCCCGAACCCCCGAACCTGAAATTATGGACGATCCGAAAAATGCCGAAGCCTATGCCGAGGCGGATTTCTCGGAAGGGAACCAGGCGTTTGTCGATAATTTCATCAAGGCGTTTCCGGAATGCGCGGGGAAACGCGTCCTCGATCTCGGCTGCGGGCCCGCCGACATTCCGATTCGCTTAGCGAAAGCCGACTCCCGTGTATCGATTACGGCTGTCGATGCCTCTAAGGCGATGCTTGAATTGGCACAGAAAGCCATTCTTAAGAGCGGTGTCGCCGCTCAAATCCTACTCCATCAAGGAC
>JBFIEP010000817.1:0-1285 GCA_041603335.1 Elusimicrobiota bacterium
CAAAGATGAAAAAAGTGGGCGCATCGTGATCCATTTTTACAACTTGGAAGATTTTGATAATATTGTAAAAAGCCTTAAAAACTAATGATAATTTTAAACTGCATCCTGCTGGCAATGACTGCCGGCGCGCAGGTTGACCCGCTGATACCCGATCCATTTACCCAGATGGAAAAGAACATTCGTTCGCGTTCTTCGCAGCCGTCTCGAACTGAACAGGAAGAGACGATTACAGATGCCCCCCTGCCGACCTACTTATCACTCGCGGACGATCTATCCCGCTTCGGTCGTTTTGCCGACGGGGGGTCTGATTCAAACTGGTATATCGGGTTTAATAACGCGTGGATTGTCCGCCTTCCTCCGCGTCCGGCCGGAGATTTTTCCCGTGCATTCATTGGTGCTAAAATCGGCCGAGCGAAAACAAAGCCCAAAAAAAAGCGGCCGTGGGAGCGCTCGACTATTTCGGGAAAGGTTTACATGGCCGTGTCCCAGCGCCCTGCCTTTAACCCGGATAAGAGTTTTTTCTTAGCTGAGACGGCAGATATACCGCTGGAGACCCATTCCAGTATCTACATGCCGGGAGCCGGCAGTTCAGAATGGTTTTGGGCCGAGGTCCCGCTGAAGTTGGTTTCAAGCACGGAAAATAATTACCTCATCATTTGGTCTCCAACGCGGGAGTTTCGTGATTCCGAGCGGGCCCCCATTCTCGCTGCCGCGCAAACCAAAACGAGCGATGAAGAATCCAACGCTTGGAACAATCATTCCATCCTTGGCGTCCCACCGCGTTCTGAAATGACTGCACTTGAGACTCCGATCAATCTCAAGCCGGCATTGGCGATTAAGCTCGTCCCGCAAAACGAGGAGACGGTGACGATTACCGCGTTTGAAACTCTGTCGCATGAAGAAGAGCTCCTGAGTCGTTTCTCGGTTGTGGGGCGGGATGTTGAAGTCTCTTGGATTGAAATGGCGCCCGATGAGTTGGAGTGGACGCGTGTTTCTACATACGACCGATATTCACCTTTCGCTCTGCGCATACCGCGCTCAGTGATTCCTCCCCGGGGAGGATATCTGCGGGCGGTCGCACGCGACGCCTACGGCAACGAGGGACAGAGTGCGAGCATCTATGTGCTTGGAGATGAGAGCAGATGAGTAAGCTGCGTATTGGTGTCGTTGGGGCAACGGGGATGGTCGGACGCGTACTATTAGATCGCCTCGCGCGAAGTCGATTCCCCGTCGGGGAACTCCTTCCATTTTCTTCCGGCCGCAGGAAAGTGTCTGTCCCGTTTCG
>JBFIEP010000818.1:0-1276 GCA_041603335.1 Elusimicrobiota bacterium
CCTTTTCCCGAAGAAATGAACCGATCGGCAATCGACTCCCTCTCCACCCTGTATTTCGCACCAACCCCCGGAAATGCAAAAACCCTTCTGCGTGAGGGAGTTCCAAAATCTCGAATTTTCACAACCGGAAACACGGTTATCGATTCCATCCGCATTCTTCTAAAAAAGAAAGGGACTATAAAAAACCGTAAGGCCCGGGCCTTCACCGCCTCAAAGGGAAAGAAAATTCTCCTGACGGCCCATCGCAGGGAAAGCTTCGGCAAACCTATGATAGAGATGTTTGAAGCGGTCACGGATCTAGTGTCTCTCGACGACACTCGACAGGTTCTTTACCCCGTCCATCCCAACCCTATCGTTCAAAAGACGGCCAAACGATTCCTAAAGCATCCGAGGATAATACTCTGCAGCCCTCTCGAATATGCGGATTTTCTCAAAACCGCACAGTCCTCGGATGTAATCCTCAGTGATTCGGGAGGAATTCAGGAAGAAGCCCCCACCTTAAAGACGCCGATCGTCGTCCTCAGGAAACTCACCGAACGTCGGGAACTCATGAGAACGCACTGGGGAAAGCTTTCCGGAACCGAAAGGAAGAAGATTGTCAGGGATGCATCGTCCTATTTGAAACGGAAAACGCCGATTCGCGCGATTAAAAATCCCTTCGGCGACGGCCGCTCCGGCCCCCGCATCGCGGGCATCATCGCCCGGTTTTTACGCCAATAGCCGGGCTTCCCGTGCCGGTTCCATTCCATTAATACGGGGCTCGTCCGGCGGGCGGATACGCTCCCATTCCCAAACAGCGCGAATGGTATCTTCAACCGGGCGACACGTCAGGCCGCGATCCGACGCCAGGGTTCCATCAAAATCGGTATCGACCCCGGGAATCCATAACGGCATTTCGGTATAGGGCTCGACGCCATTTTCGGAAAGAAAAGCGTCGTCCTTCCATACAAAGCGACCGTCCCCCCCCACCACAGATTGAATCTTAGTGAGTAAATCGCCCATAGAAATCGGCGTACCGACCGCGTTGTAGGTTCCGGCATCGACCGTGCCGGCCATCTTCACGATCCATGCCGCAAGGTCGCGAACATCAATGAACTGCGTTAGACGATCGGGGTTTCCCGGCGCAAGGATGGTTCCCCCCCGGGCAATCCGCGCCGGCCAGTAAGGGAAACGATCGCTGGTATCATACGGCCCGACGATCAAGCCCGGACGTACGATTGTTGAACCAATGGCATAGTTCGAATCGACAGCGGCTTCGCAGGCGATCTTGAGCGCG
>JBFIEP010000819.1:0-1274 GCA_041603335.1 Elusimicrobiota bacterium
GAGATTTTTAACGCGGTCCCGATCGAGGGAGTCGACGCTGACAGTTACCCGATCAAGCCCCGCATTATAAAGGGCTTTTGCTTGTCCGGGCAGCAATAAACCGTTGGTCGTCAGAGCAATTTCGCGCAACCCCTTAATGCCCTTTAGCATCCCCACAAAAACCGGAAGATCCTTGCGCAGCAACGGCTCGCCGCCGGTCACGCGCACGCGGTCAACCCCGTGGCCTGCCGAAATCTCCGCAATCCGGGCAAGTTCTTCAAATGTGAGGATTTCTTCTTTGGGAGTCCAGGTCGGATGCTCGGGCATGCAGTACACACACCGCAAGTTGCAGCGATCGGTAACCGATATTCTCAGTTTACGGGCGCGGCGTCCGAAATTGTCGTTCCAGGCTTCCATAATGGGATTATATCATTCGCGCGGAGACACCATCAGAGACCGGATCAACCTCGCGCGATCATGGAATCCGCCTTTCTCTGCGATTTCGGCGAATTTTTTCAAATGATGCTCCAACCGGGGCTCCCCTGGGTACACCTTCGCCCAGTGCTGAAGAATTTGTCCGGCGAACGGGGTTTTAAGCAGCCAGTGATAGCGAAAAATGGATTCATATTCGTCAGGCGTTAAGCCGCCTCTGTAGGCAACCCACTGAGTTAGCAGCAAGCGGCGCTTTGGATCGGGCTTAAACCAGGAGTCCTCCCCTTCGAGAATTTGGGATCGCACGCCTAGAAAAACACCCTTCGGCGCAGAATACTCGAGCAACGGAAATCCATCCTCGTTAATCGGCCCCGGCCAACCGGCAACCCGACGCACCCCCGCATCATCCAACAAATGCAAAGACAACACCGACGCAATAGACGATGTCAGAGCGCTTGCGAGCGACCGCTGGACCGATTCCTGCTCCATCCGTTCAACTAAACGGTGAAACGGTACCGGGACCTTCCGCTCTCCGGCGACAATGAGGATATCACGCGAGAGAAGCCATACCTCAACATTGGGAAATACGGCGGCGATCGTGCGCATAACCATTCTAAGATCGTCATCGGTCATCAAATAAGTGTGCAGCCACTGAACAAACAAACCATCGGGATTCAGTCGAGAGCGGGCCGTTTGAAAAAATTCGCGGGTATACAGATCACCAATACCCGCCAGCCAGGGGTTGGACGGTTCACTCATGATGGCGTCATAGCGTTTGCTTTCGCGAGTCAGCAGCGAACGGGCATCTCCCACATGCAGTCGCACGCGCGAATCCTTCAGTGCCGAGCCATTAACCTCTTCAA
>JBFIEP010000820.1:0-1269 GCA_041603335.1 Elusimicrobiota bacterium
AGCGGCGTCACGGAGTTCCCAACGCCTGCCGGACATTGAACTTCCAGGGGAAAACGGATTTACGTAATTTCTCCGAGGCGATTCAGGTTGCGATCGGCCGCAAGCCAACGAAGCGGCAGGTCGATGCCGTGCACCGGGAGTATCTAAAGGAACTCCCGCGTCAGATTCGTATCTCGGTTCGCGATAAGAAATATAAAAAGACATTGGGCATTCGCCCGCTGCTGGAACGTTTGGCGCAGGAAGAAAACGTGATGCTGGGACTTGGAACGGGCAACGTGGAAAAGGGAGCTTGGATAAAATTGGCTCCTTCCGGCTTGGATCGCTTTTTCGATTTTGGCGGATATGGGTGCGATTCCTACTTTCGCTCCGACCTGCTGCGTAAAGGCGTCGCACGTGCCCGGAAAAAAATCGGCGGGAAACGCATTCTTCGCAGGAATGTATGGATTATCGGCGACACGCCGCGGGATGTGAGCGCGGGAAAACGGGCGGGATACCGGACGATCGCCGTCGGAACGGGGTGGTCTCCGTGGAAGGATCTGGTCGCTTCCAAGCCCGACCATCTGGTCAAGGATTTTAGGAACATCACGCAATGGATGCGCTGGATCGCGTCGTAGATTCCGGACCGCGTCTTGCGGCGATGCCCGCGCATGAACGCGCGCGTATTTTGCGTGCGGTTTCCGACGCCGTCGAAAAAGAGAGTGAGGCGTTCGCTTCCCTGCTGGTTGAGGAAGTCGGCAAACCCCTTAAAGCCGCCCGTGTCGAAGTGAAGCGGGCTGTTTTTAATTTCCGTTGGGCCGCCGGGGAAGCGGAACGGTTTGCAGGGGAGATGATTCCTCTCGATGTCGATGCCGGCGGTGAAGGCCGCATCGCTCTTGTGCGCCGGTATCCCCGGGGTGCCTGTCTGTTTATTACGCCGTTTAATTTCCCGCTTAACCTTGCCGTTCATAAAATAGCGCCTGCGATGGCTGTGGGAGCGCCGTTTGTTCTTAAGCCGCCCCCCCAGGCGCCCAAAACCGCTCTTAAACTTGCCGAGACGATTAAGGCGGCTGGATGGCCCGAAGAGGGGTTTGCCGTCTTAACCTGTTCCAATGAGGAGGCTGAAGCGCTTGTGAAGAGTGATCGCTTCGCCGTCTTATCGTTTACCGGGAGCGCTGCGGTCGGGTGGAAGTTGAAGGGACTCAATCCCCGACAGCATGTTGTTCTTGAATTAGGGGGGAATGCCGGGGCGATCGTCGCAGAGGATGCGGACCTTCCCCTCGCGGCGGCCCG
>JBFIEP010000821.1:0-1249 GCA_041603335.1 Elusimicrobiota bacterium
GATCAAGAATACAAAAGCAGTCAGCAGGACCAAGGTCATAAGATCCGGGCGTGCAAAAACGCGCGTTCGCAAGAGCGGCAAAAATACCGCAGCCGCTAAGGCGGCACTGCCAAGCGGTGCTCCCGCTGCGCGGCAGGCGATCATAACAAGCCCGATAGCGGCCGCGCCGAGGAGTCCTTTGAAAGCGACGACGAGAGGAAATCCCCCTAACTGAAATACACCGTGCAGAAGGAATTGGAAGAGCCACTCGAAATCAATCCAGTCTGTTCCGCCGAGTGTGTGGGAAAATGGATCCACGCGGGGTACCGATGCATGTGCCGCGATCCAATCCCCCGAAGCAAGGTGCCACCAAAAATCATAGGACACCAAGGGGGAGGTGCATACCCAGAAGGCTGCCAACACTACGGCAATCGCGATCCAGACCTCTTTAGAAGGGTTCTGGAGGGTTTGCTTTGAATTCGGCATTCGGGAGATCGGATCCAAAGGGATCTGAAATTGGTGTATTCGATGCGGATTTACGTTTGACCCGGCGGCGGGACTTACGTTTTCTTCGGCGGGAGGGAGTTACCTCATCCAGGGGTTCGGCGGCTAAGGGTTCCGGCGCCGGCGGAGGGGGGGGCGGTTCCGGAGCAGGCGGCGGCTCCGGCAGTGGTGCCTCTTCGAGTTTCTTTATCTGTTCGTTCAGTTCCGAAATGCGTTTGTGCTGCATCGCCATCGCCGCACGGCTTTGGTCGAGCTCTTCTTTTACCCACGCGAGCCCTCCGAACTTTACCGCCATGGTTTGAATCTTTTCCTGGAGCATATCGGCGGTTTCGAGTCGTTTGTCCAGTTCCGCTTGGAGCTTTTGGAACCGCTCTGTGCGAAGCGTGATCCTGTCCTGAGCGGCGCCGATAATGGTATCAACGATTTGCATGCGGCGTTCAACACTTCCGTAGGTGTCGATATCCCTGCCGGTGGGATCCGGCGGCCATGGGCCGGGTTTCTTTGTCCCTTGCGGATTTTCAGCCGCTTCTTTAAGGATGGCCGGAGGAAAAATAGAGGCGATTTCTTTTACATCGACCGCCCGAAACCAAACTTCGTCGGCGGTCCCCAATAAGTATTCCCGGCACAGCGGTGCCTCCGGGGATAAAGAGGACACGCGCGCGAGGTCCTCTTTCGTGAAGGGACCGGTTGTCTTTTTGCCGTCGTAGAGCCACCAGCGCATACCCCTTAAGGATAGAGGCCTTGCAAAAGTCCGTCAAGACTGTAA
>JBFIEP010000822.1:0-1249 GCA_041603335.1 Elusimicrobiota bacterium
CTGCAGCCAGGGGTACTGCGCGTTTAGGTTCATCTTGGTGATGCCGTTCCAAGGGGTGTCCCGCGGGACCAACGCTTCGTGATTCGGGGGTATCCTGAATCGGTTTTGCTGCCGGGTCCGAAGTCCGTTCCGACAAGGAGGGTATTCTCGTCAAGCCATTCGATATTGGACTTGGCTGTCGGGAGGTGAAACCCCTTCGGCACGAAGGCCTTTTTTTGCGTGTCAAATTCCCGCCACTCGGCCGCGTCCGATCCCCCAGGGGAGAGTTTGATTAAGCAGCGGTAATGATGGGGAGCCAGGCAGGAGGCGCCTTTAAAGACCCAGCTTTTATTCTCTACCCGGCCCAAGGCATCGATGTCTAGAACCGTTTCCCAATTAGGATTTTTCTTGCGGTATTCTTCAAGTGTCGTCCGCCGCCAGAGGCCGCGAACGTGTTCTTTATCCTGCCAGAAGTTATAGAACCAGGTTCCGCGTCGAGTGATGGAAGGAATCCGGTCGGTGGCGTTGAGGATTTCGGAGGCTTCTTCTTCTATTATTTTAAATCGCGGGTCGCTTTACAATTTGGCGAGTGTTTCTTTGTTCCGTGCGCGGGCCCAGTCCAGCGCCTTTTCTCCTTCGACCTCTTCAAGCCATAAGAAAGGATCGCTTTGCTCCGCCCGCAATGGGGCGGCCGCGAACAATAGAAAAAAGAGGATTCGCTTCATGGTTAGACTCCGATCCAATGCTTGGTGAGGTTTCCAATGCTGTAGGCGATGATGGCCGCGCCGCCGCCCAGTACCAAGGTTTCAGCGCCGCTGCGAAGCCGCGGAGAGGCAAGGACAATGCCTTTCCAATAGCCGATTCCAAAGAAGGTTGCACCCGTCGCGACCGAGCTAATAATAAATGCGGTTTTGGTTTCCGCTCCAAAAAGAAAGAAGAGGGGAAGCAGCGGGACGCAGCCTGCTGCAACGAAGGCCGCGTAAGTCGATACAGCGGCCTTGATGGGATCCTGGGTTTCAAGTTTGAGGCCCCATTCTTCCGTGACCATCGTGTCAATCCAGCGCTGGCGGTCCTTTGTGATTGTTTCCACGATGCGTTCTAAAATGTCGCCTTCGAAACCTTTTTGCCGGTAAATCTCGCGGACTTCCTCACGCTCCCCTTCAGGAACCTTGTCGACATGCTCTTCTTCCATTTTGCGGACTTGATCGACTATTTCTTCATCCGCCTTCGCCCGGAAGTAATTGCCGACGGCCATGCTGAAACCGTCGGC
>JBFIEP010000823.1:0-1239 GCA_041603335.1 Elusimicrobiota bacterium
GAATCCCCTCAACTTAGTAAGGACAAGGGTGTCGACGCGGGGCTTTATAGACACTTGGGTCACAATCCAACTCCTTCCGCTCCTCCCAAAGATTCTTCTGTTTCACGGATTTTGGGAGAATATATTTTTCCGAGAAATTCAGCCGATCGTTTTGCGATTCCCGCTTCATCGAGTTCAAGCTGCCCGTAGAGTTGGTCCATCGTTCCATGTTGGACAAATTTGTCATTGATTCCAAGTCTAAGAACATTCGCATCACGCTTTAGGTCGCTCAGTGCTTCTAAAACCGCGGAACCGAATCCTCCGTCCAGGACGTGATCTTCAACCGTGATGATCTTTTTTGTTTTGCCTACAGCCTGATCAAGAAGATCACGGTCGAGCGGTTTTACAAATCGCATATTGATAACGCCAATCGAGGCGATTCCGGCTTCCTCAAGAAGTTCCGCCGCGCGAATCGAGGGCCATACGCGGTTGCCGATCGCCAGGATCGTCGCGTCGGATCCTTCACGCATCCTCACCCCTTTCCCGATCGGAAGGGTGTGCATCTTATCGTCCATTTTTACGCCTTCTCCCGCACCGCGGGGGTAGCGGATCGATACCGGAGCATTCATGGCGACTGCCGTTTTAAGCATGTGCTGGAGCTCGTTTTCATCAGCAGGTGCCATGACAGTCATATGGGGGATCTGCCGCATCATCGCGAAATCAAACGTCCCGTGGTGGGTGGGGCCGTCGTGTCCGACAAGTCCGCCGCGATCGAGTGCGAAAATAACCGGGAGCTTTTGGAGGCAGACATCATGCTCGATTTGATCATAGGCGCGTTGCAGGAAGGTCGAGTAAACCGCAACAACCGGTCGATATCCTTCGCATGCCTGACCGGCGGCAAATGTGACGGAATGCTGCTCGGCCAAACCCACGTCGTAAAACCGGTTCGGAATTCTTTCACGGAAGGGTGCAAGTCCGGTCCCCTCCGGCATCGCGGCCGTAATTGCCGTAATCCGGGGATCTTCCTCTGCTAATTTAACGAGCGCCTTCCCAAATACCTTCGTGTAGGTCGGAGGGGAAATTTTATCGGATTTCTTCAGCTCTCCGGCTTCAACATCAAATTTACCGGGACCATGCCACTTCAACGGATCGGCCTCGGCAAATTTATAACCCTTTCCTTTTTTCGTTACGCAATGCACAAGGATAGGTCCCTTGAGAAGCTTAATATGTTGGAAGACCTTAATCAGCTGCTGTGTGTCA
>JBFIEP010000824.1:0-1234 GCA_041603335.1 Elusimicrobiota bacterium
CAACCCCGCGACGTTCGCGCGTGTGGGAACCGTCGTTTCCATGACGACGTCGCCTTTGTCGACGGTCGCTACATTTTCCATCTCAGGGCTCGACCCGGGAGAGCATTTAATTCATGCAAGCCTGGTCGGTTTCCGTAAGGATCCTGCGGGAGTTGCCCGCGTCACCGTATCGAGTGCAGTGTCCGCCCGTGCCGATGTAATATTCCGAACGCTTGAGGCGCGTGCGCTGTTTTCCGTCGTGACGGCAACGCCTGCGTCTCCGTGCGCGTGCGCCGCTGATTTTAATTCCATCGGTATTGCTATGACCGCTCCCGATGGATCCTTGCGCGTCATTTCCGATATAACGACGTTGGATGGCTCCGACGGCGCGAGTCTAACGTATTTCAATTCCAGCTTTTCATTCTTGACCCCTTCCCTTCCCTCAGGTTTCCATCGTTTTGCTTTCCTGGACTCGGCGACGGGTGCGCGGGATGAGGCGGTTGTTGGCGTCACGCTCGGGTCTACCCCGACAGCAACGATCGGCCTCAATGCTTCGACTGTTCCAGTTTCAGGGTCTGTATCGTTCTCGGGAGCAGCCCGATTCTTGGGGGATGGATTCTCAGTGACGGTTAGCTCGCTTCCGGGGATACTCTCCCAATCGTCAACAACGGCCTATTGTTTTCTGGGGACAACAACGCCGGTCACTTTGGATTCTCTGCATGTTGAACTTATCCCGATCGAACGCCTCACCACGGCCGATCCGGGAGATCTATTAATTTCAACCTCGGCTAATTGCGCTGATTTCGTGCTTTCGGCTTCAAGCGCCGCCGCAGGGCCGGCGTTGTCCGCGCAGGCGGCGTCTATCGCCGCTGACGGATCGTTCTCTTTCGCGGGAGTCTCGCCGGGTGTGTATCGTCTTAGAGTTCCCGGGGAGTTGGATGGGATTGCGGCAAACGGGAGTGAGATCGCTCCGTTTGAAACACTGGTCCGGATCGCGACCGGGGCTGTCGTTTCGGTCCGCCTTCGCGGAGGATCGCGTGTCGCGGGGATACTTAGGGCTCCTCAAGGGGTTGCGGTTGATCGTTCGATCGGTCTTTCCCTGCGCGACAGCAACGGAAAAAATATCGCCGAGTCCGTACTCGTCTTCAATCAAGAGAAAACCAGGGCCTTCGCATTCGATGCTGTTGCTGACGGGGAATACACGCTGCTCACAACCGATTTAGGAACCCGCCAGACTCTCACGGCGAAACCCATC
>JBFIEP010000825.1:0-1229 GCA_041603335.1 Elusimicrobiota bacterium
ATTGCTCCGAGCCCGCCCCTGCAAAGGCCTCGATCGACGGGGTCGCGCTCCCAAGCACGACCGTTGCACCGAAATATTTTGCACGCTCCAGGGCAACATCACGCGCGTGATAATAGGGAGGCTGATCGTCCTGCTTGTAGCTTTCATCCTGCTCCTCATCCATCACCACGAGACGAAGGTCGCGAAACGGGAGCAAGGCCGCAGAACGCGGGCCGACGACAGCACGGACCTCTCCGGACCGAATTCCGGTCCAAATTTCACGGCGCTTTTTCACACCGATCTGACTATGCCACAACGCTACCGGAAGACCCAACGATTTTGAAAACTCTTTAAAGAATGGGCGAGAAAGAGAGATCTCGGGAACCAAGAACAAGACTTGTCCGCCTTCCAGAACTGCGCGCCGAATCAAGCGAAGATAGACTTCAGTTTTCCCGGAAGCAGGAACTCCGAATAACAAGGAGGCGGAAAATTCCCGTTTATCGACGAGAGCGCCCAATTGATCGACTGCGTCTTTCTGACTCCCGGTCAAGGTAAACTTACTGGGCGGCGCGGGGGGAGCCTCCGGACGGGCCGCCATCGGCTCAAGACCCTCCAGAGGCCGCCGTTTATCCCGAATATTGGCAGGCACCATGAGCTTTAAGCACTCGCCCGGTGGAGCGCAATACCGGCGTGCGAGCCAGCGCATCAACTGCAGCCCTTCTTCGGAAAATAGCGGAGCGGTGTCCAGCACCGAATCAAGCGTTTTTACTTTAGGAGGCGGCTCTCCTTCAACCACGCGCACAACAACGCCATAAAGCCGCCTCGGACCAAATGAGGCGCGCACCCGCGCTCCCGGAACAACCTGTTCCATGAGAGAAGCGGGGATTTCATATGAGAAAGCCCTGTCTACGGGGACCGGAAAGACAACTTCGGCGAGACGCATCGCGTCACTTCATCATTTATGCGACGTAAAGACAAAATGAGGCGGAAGGTTGCGTAATTCCAATTCATGCTCAACCTTGCTGAAGTACTGCTTCAACAAGGGGATAAGATGCGTTGTGAATTGATACGCGATGAACCGCCCCTTTGGATTGAGAAGCGAACTGATTTTCTCCAGAAGGAGATGCCGCCCGGATGGATCGAAGAACGAAAAAGGGATTCCGGAAACGACGCGATCGACGCTATCAAATCCGTTGTCGTTAACGATGCGTTCAACGTCTAAAACGTTGCCATGAACGACGCGGAGGCGC
>JBFIEP010000826.1:0-1214 GCA_041603335.1 Elusimicrobiota bacterium
ATGAAGTTCCCGTCCAACTCCAGCAAGAAATGCTCGACGCTGTTCGCAATAAAGATGCCGGTCTCGGCAAACGGCTCGGCAAACGCATCGTCACCATCGATGATATCGCCTTCCTCGATGCCGACGGACTCAAAACACTTTCACGCCGGGTACCGATTCGAAGCCTCGCGGCGGTCCTTCGCGCATCGACTGAAATCAAAAACCGGATTCTCCCCAAACTGACGAGCGGTCTGGGACAATGGCTTACCCAGGAGATTGAACTTTCAAGCGATATGGCCGGAGACCGACTCGCCGAAGAACAGAAAAAGGTTCTCGTCGCGCTTTCCTCTCTCATTAGAGAAGGAGCGGTCGAACTCAACAAAGAAGAAGCAAGTGAAGAGCCCCAAGCGCTCCCGGTTGCCAGCGCTCCTCAGGCCCTGGAAGACCAGAGCCCGGCACCGCCCGAGGAGAAGGAATAAGTCATGGATTACATGACAATTTGGGGCGTCACGGTAGGACTTGGCGTCGTCGTTTTTGTCGTCATCCACGGCGACATCGCGAAATTCCTTCTCAACATGGAAGCTATCATTCTCATTTTCGGAGGGACGCTGGGATCTGTCATGATCAGCTATCCTGCGTCGGCGCTCAAGCACGTTCCCAATGCGCTTAAGATGATGATCTTCCCGCCTAGACGCCCAAGCACATTGTCGCTCGTACAGGCGTTTGTAAAACTCGCAGAAAAATCCCGCCGGGAAGGAGTTGAATCCCTCGCGGCGATGATCCCGGATCTCCCGCATCCTTTCATGAAAGACTGCATCCAGATGCTTCTCGACGGGCTCGACAAAGACACCATCGAAGACCGCTGTATGCGCGACATTATCGCGACCCAGCATCGGCACAACCAAGTCAGCGCCATCTTTCGTTCGGCGGGTGTTTATTCCCCCATTTTCGGTCTGCTCGGAACACTGATCGGCGTTGTACAGGTCCTTCGAAACATCGACAACACCTCGGAACTCGCGGCCTCAATGGCCGTTGCAATGACCGCTTCGTTTTACGGGATTTTCGCGGCGAACTTTTTCTTCCTGCCGATCGCCGCAAAACTCACGTTCTATTCCGACGAGGAGGTTCTTAACCGCGAACTGATCGCCAAGGGAATCATCTCGCTGCATCAAGGCGAAGCCCCGTGGTTATTGTCCAAGAAACTCGAGGCCTACCTCACCTTCCACAATCGACAG
>JBFIEP010000827.1:0-1201 GCA_041603335.1 Elusimicrobiota bacterium
GCTGGCGCAATTACCGGCTGCGGAACTTAAACGCATTCACGTCCTATCAAAAGAACTTTCCTTTAAAGCCGGGCAAATGATTTTTCAGAAGGCGGAGTCGGGTGCCCAAATGTTTGTGGTTCTCGAGGGACGCATCAAAATTTTCAGCCGCTCGAGCTGGAAGAAACGAAAAACCTTCGCCTATCTTGAGAAAGGTGATTTTTTCGGAGAAATGGCCGTTATTGACGACAAGGCGCGCTCTGCCGCAGCAATGGCGGTATCGGATTCCCGACTGCTCCTCATTCCCAAAAAAGATTTCAAAAAACTCCTCCTCTCCGACGCGAAGCTGTCTTTCGACCTCTTGAAGGCTGTTTCCGACCGTCTACGTAAAGCCAATGAAGAAATCGAAAGCTTGCTCTTCCGGAATATTCTCGGCCGCGTCGCAAAAACACTCTTTGATGTCTCCGGGGCGAAACGACACCGGGGCGGCCCGATTACCATTAAGCAGCGCTACACCCATCAAGACCTTGCCGACCTCGTCGGGACAACCCGGGAACCCCTTTCGCGCGCGCTCGCCATTCTCCGTAAGGGTGAATTCGTCGCGACAAAAGACGGTCTATTGGTCCTGCCCGATCCCAAACGGCTTGAAGCCTTAATTAAGAATTCTGTCCGTGACGACTGACGCTCCCAATCGAAACACCTCCGAACACCCTCTGCGGGATCGGAACGCGAACGAGGTCCGCGCGGACTCCGCGGGGAAAACAGTTCAAGTAGCCGGCTGGGTCTCTGCGCGACGCGACCATGGCGGAGTCTATTTCTTCGACTTACGCGACCGCAGCGGCCTGGTCCAAATCGTCGCACGTCCCCAGGACAAAGCGGCCTTCGATGTTGCCGAACACCTGGGATCTGAATATGTCGTATCGGTGACAGGACTTGTCGGGAAACGCCCTGAAGGAATGGCGAACCCAAAACTCCCCAGCGGTGAAATCGAAATTGAAGCGAAATCGATCGAACTTCTCAATACATCGAAAACGCCTCCTTTTGAAATCGACGATGAACACCTACACGTCAACGAAGATACACGACTGCGCTACCGTTACATCGATTTGCGCCGTCCGCGCATGCTCCGGAATTTAACCATCCGGCACAAAGCTTCTTCCGCCGTCCGCCGTTACTTTGACGAAAAAGATTTTTTGGATATCGAGACCCCGATCCTGACGAA
>JBFIEP010000828.1:0-1197 GCA_041603335.1 Elusimicrobiota bacterium
GCATGGATCTCAAAAGCACAGGAATGGTTGGTCACAAACGAAGCGAAGGTAGCGGTTGCTGCGTAACGGAATTTGCGGAACGCCGGCTCAGGCCGGCGACCCGGATATCCACTTAAAAAGGAGATATTCCCTCATGAACAAACAACTCATCACACGCGCCCTTGGGGCGCTCTTACTGGGACTTAGCGTCCCGGCAATCGCGGCTGACGAAAAGCCGTGGAAAGATACGGCGGAGCTATCAATCGTCAATACAAACGGTAACAGCAAGACCAACACAACGGGAGCGAAAAACCTCTTCACCTACGGTTGGGAAAAGGTAACACTCGATTTTCTCGTTGGCGGTCTCGGTTCAAAGAGCGAGGGTGTTGTTACTGGAGAGAAATACTACGCCAGCGAAAAGGTTGCCTTTAAACTCAGCGATCGAAACTATATCTTTGAGCGAATCGGCTGGGATAAGAATCATTTCGCCGGATTCAAATCACGCTTGGATTTCAGCGCCGGTGCGGGACGCGAACTCTTCAAAAACGACCGCAACCTGCTCATCGGCGAAGCGGGTATTGGCTACATCACAGAAGACCGTCTCGTCGGCAAGGATCCGAGCTTCGCCGCAGGCCGTTTCTACTCGAAGTACGGGTTTAAAATCAGCGAAACCGCGAATTTCTCGCAGGACGCCGAAATCCTTCATAACTTCGACGATTCGGACGATTACCGTTTGAATATGGAAACCGCTGTCATCGCGGCTCTGTCCTCAAACTTCTCGCTTAAAGCGTCGTATCTCTGGAACCGTGTCGGGAAACCGGCCTCGGGATTCAGCCGCGACGATTCAACCACCGCGATCGCCCTTATCGCGAACTTCTAACCCTTTTCCGGCCTTGGGGTCGGAATGCCGTAAGGGAATGACCTCCCCCCGTCTCCGGTTTACCGGGGGCGGGGTCTTCTCTTTTGTGATTTGAACCGGATGTAATTGTGCGTTGCTCCGCGCATAATCAGCGCAACCTATACTAACGCAATCTAGTTAGGAGGGGTTATGAACGAAAATTTGAGTGGACGGGTTTTAGTGATTGAGGATGAGCCGCACATGAATGCTATCACGTCATTTGTTCTGGAGCACGAGGGCCATCAAGTCGTGTCGGCGCTGAACTTAACAGATGCCTATGCAATGATTGACGAAGGATATTTCGATGTGATTGTCCTCGA
>JBFIEP010000829.1:0-1196 GCA_041603335.1 Elusimicrobiota bacterium
GGCGGAGCGAACCGCATTAAACCGCACCGTTTCGCCATCGAGCTTCGGTTTCTCAACATCCCGCCGCTGCTCTGCGGCTTCCTTCAAGGCGTAGGCACGGATGGCATCCGAGCGCTTGCCCGCATAATCTTCCTGCGAGGTCGCGAGGGCTTTATGGAATAGGTCAAATTCATCCTTCGTAAGGAAGGTTTCACTGGGATGACCATCGGGGTTCACAGCAACGCCGTAGGTCTGAAGCTTCACGCTCGTCCATCCCATCGTGCGGGAGCGGGCCTGAAATTCTTTGGCGAACCCGATCATTTTGGCGATTCCGTCAGGACCCGCCTCAAGTCGAACGAATTTCGCGGCCTCGTCCTCATCACCGCTCCGCTTCAAGCGTTCGATGTGATCCTTTAAACTCTCGAATGTCGGGAAACGATCACGGGAGTAATCCTTTTCCCCCCGATAGAGGATCATGACCGTTCCGCTCGGGTCGTCCCATAAGGCTTGGAGAGGATGCTGCGCGGGGTGCAAACCGTAACCGTCTTTCCCGCGCGCAAAACTAAAGGCTTTTCCACCGGCGGCGATCACCATGGCGTCCTGGTAGGAAATCCCCTCAACCTCTCGGCCGTTCAGGGAGACGGCGGCAAACTCGTGCTTCTCAAAAACATCGTGCAGCGTTATTCGTGCGGTATTATCATCCCGGGCTTCTGTCAGCAAATCCCTTTCCCACAAGGCAGCGTCAACCCCGCCGACAATCTCGCGCCGGGCCGTCTCACCAGGACCGGGTTTCAGCCAGAACTTGATTTTTGCGCCTTCACCTTCCGTGGTTACACGCTTTGCTTCAATAAGCTCTCTTAATTCCCCTCCCGTCAGCCACTCATCGACCTTCCATAACCGGCGTCCGCTCTCGTCGACGGTCGTAACCGCATACAACGGCTCAAGCCCGGCGGGATCCTTCGCCTGCCACTTCGCCCGTAAATCGGTCAACTGTGTTAACGCCTCGGTAACAGAACGTTTGATCTCTTCACCCGATTTATCCCACCGCGCGGCGGCAAGACGTGCACCCTGCATATCGATGAGAGCGTCCAAGGCGAGCATCCCGCGGCCGTGGCTCTCCAGCGCCTTCTGTCGGGTTATCGACTCCCGCACGGAGAACATCGAATTCAATAAGAAGGCCGTTCGTTCGCTGTTCTTCACCTCGGGGCGGGAGAAAA
>JBFIEP010000830.1:0-1190 GCA_041603335.1 Elusimicrobiota bacterium
CGCTCACCTTCAATTTCAAGAGTGATCGAAACCTCATTTCCAATGGCTAGGCCGCCCGTCTCGAGAACCTTCCCGTACGAAACCCCAAAATCCTGACGATTGATCTCTCCCGTTGCCGTAAAACCGGCGAGCAGCTTACCGCCGCGCCCCGGCACCGTTCCATGCTCTTCCAAGGCAAGCTCAACGGTTTTGGTCACGCCGCGCATCGTCAATTTCCCGACCAAATACTTAGTTCCTTTTCGAACCTCAACCTTCTTTAACTTAAACGTCATGGTCGGATGGTTTTCCACATCAAAAAAATCCGAAGTCCGGAGATGCTTATCGCGCGCTTCGTTGCCCGTATCGATACTCGCCACATCGATCTCGGCTTCAACGTCCCATTTTTTTCCTTTTTTGTCCTTCGGGTCGTAATCGAACCAACCGGAAAATTTATTAAAGGTCCCGGCGGTCTTACTCACTACCATGTGACGGACCTTAAACCCGACAGAAGAATGGGCGGAATCGATGCTGTAGCGTGCGGCATCCGCGCCGGAAAAAGCAAGAGTTAGGGTAAGAACAACAAAAAATGGAAGTTTTATTTTAATCATGCCCTATCCTACAAAATCGTCGCAGTCCCTTCGGGTTGTGGTAAAATTATTGGATTCCATGGAGCTGGTTACCAATAGCGAAAAAGCAGTGAGGGAAATGCGATTTGGATGGTACGGAGACGAGGGCCTCGGTGAGGTGCTCATCCTGCGTATCCTCATGGGCGCTAAAACAGCCACCTCAAGCCCGTCCTACGACGCCCAAGAAGCAGACGAAGGCGACACCGTTAAGGTCATCGACAAAACCGGAAAAGAACGCTGCACGATCAAGATCACCCGCGTCGTTACGATCCCGTGGGGAGACATCGATGAGGGCGTCGCAAAAGCCCTGGGGATGACCCTCGAAGAAGCCAAGCGGGCCGCACACTTCGCCAACAGCCGGGAATTGTCCGGAGTGGAAACCGTTCGTATTTCCTACTTCGAACTCCTCACTAAAAAATCATGAAGCTCTACATCAAGAGTTTCGGCTGCCAGATGTCGGTAGCCGACTCCGAGGAAATGGCGCGCCCGTGGCTCGCACGCGGATTTCAGCCCACCGAAATTCTGGAAGAGGCGGATGCCCTCATTATGAGTACCTGCACAGTCCGCCAACACGCCGAAGACAAG
>JBFIEP010000831.1:0-1187 GCA_041603335.1 Elusimicrobiota bacterium
GCATTGAGAGATAAGGCACGGTCAATCTATACCGGACTCATCCGTATTGAGAAGGACGCGCCCGATTGTGAGGCGTACCAGCAGAACAAGAATCTTCTGCTTTCCGATGACGCCAGGGCTGACAGTACTCCGGTGCTTGAGATTCTCCCCGATCGCGTCGCCTGCAAGCATGGTTCAACAGCAGGCCCCATCGATCCCAACCAGTTGTTTTATTTAGCGGCACGGGGCATCCCGCCGGCTGAAGCCTCGGAGATGCTGGTGATGGGATTTTTTGAGCCGGTGCTGGAAAAACTTCCCTTTGAAGATATGCGCGAACGGCTGCGTGAGGTCGTCGCTAAGGGAGCCCAGATAGCATGAACGTTTGCAAACGCTCCGATGTTCCCGCCGGCGGTATGAAGATTGTCGAAGTGGGTGATGTGCGGATCGCGATTTGCGATGTGAACGGCACGCTTTATGCGATCCAGGATATTTGCACCCATGATGACGCGCCCTTGGGGGAAGGTTCTCTCGACGGGGATTCCGTCGTGTGTTCCCGTCACGGGGGACGCTTCGATGTTAAAACAGGTGCCGCCACGCAGATGCCGGCGATCGTTCCGGTAAAAACATTTAAGGTCGCCGTTGAGGGCGACGATGTTGTGCTGGAGGGGCTCGAATGAGTTTTGACGCTGAAAAAGCACGCGCTGATTTCCCGATCCTTAAGCGCCTCGTGCGCGGAAAACCGCTGATCTATCTAGACAGCGCGGCGACAAGTCAAAACCCTCGACAGGTTATTGACGCGATCTCTTCTTTTTACGAAAAGCACAATTCAAATATTCACCGCGGCGTGCATGCCTTGGCGGAAGAAGCCGAAGGTCTCGTTGAAGCAAGTCGGGCTAAAACAGCACGATTTATCGGCGCCCCTAGTCCCGAGTCTATCGTGTTTACGAGCAATACGACCCATTCGATTAATTTGGTTGCCCAGGGTTGGGGCAGAAAAAATTTAAAGGCGGGGGATGAAGTTCTCATAACCGAACTCGAACACCATTCCAATCTGGTGCCATGGCAGCGGATCACCGAGGAAACAGGAGCGTCCTTGCGCTACGTCCCTTTGGAAGAAGATGGAACGGTAACGGTGGAAGCTGCTCGCAAAGTCATTTCGTCGAAAACGAAAATCTTTGCGTTTACAGCGATGTCGAATTCGCTCGGAA
>JBFIEP010000832.1:0-1182 GCA_041603335.1 Elusimicrobiota bacterium
ATCCTCCGGGCCTGGACGCTTCCTTAAATAGGGGATACAGTAAGGCATGGATTCAGCATCCAACAAGAGCGGTCGTCTCGTTGTCGCCGATGATCAACCCGATCTCCTCGCCCTAATGAAGGACGCCCTTGAAATGGATGGATTTGAGGTTCGGGCGGCGGAAAACGGCCAGGAAGCACTTGATCTTGTCCACGAAGATGCCCCCGACTGCGTCGTTCTCGACCTTTTTATGCCCATTAAGGACGGTTTTGAGGTCTGCAAAGAGCTAAAAAGCGATATCCGCTACCAAAATCTACCCGTTATCCTCCTTTCAGCGGCCGGACAGCAGGATAATCGCATCCAAGGTCTCGATATCGGCGCAGACGATTTCCTTGTAAAACCGATAGAAATCGTGGAATTATTGGCCAGAATCCGGATGATTGTTCGCCGCAACCAGCAGGGCCTCGACGCCAATCCACTCACTCGATTGCCGGGAAACGTAACCATCCAGAACAAGATTATGGCGTCACTTGTCGATAACAAGCCAATTGCAGTCCTCTATTTTGACCTCAATAACTTTAAGGCGTACAACGATGCCTATGGATTCGCTGATGGCGATAAAGTCCTGAAAAAAACATCGCAATTATTGGTGGAAACGGTACGGGCCAAGGGTCGCCCCGACGATTTTGTGGGTCACATCGGCGGTGATGATTTTATCGTGGTATCCATCCCCGATCACATGGAAGAGATCGCTAAAACCGTCTGCGAAAATTTCGACGCGCTCGCCCCTTCCTTCTATAGGGATGAAGACCGTCAATATGGAAAACTGAAATCCAAGGACCGGCGAGGCAACGAAGTCGAATTTCCGTTTCTCGGAATCGCGGTCGGTGTTTGCCACAACCTTCTAAAACCTCTTACGAGCTTCGCTGAGGTTGCGGGCATCGGTTCGGAACTAAAAAAACACGCGAAACGCATCGAAAATTCCCATTACGAAATCGATCGCCGGAAGGATTAGACGCGCATGAATGTCCCGCCTCCAGCTCAATGAAACCGTTCGTGCTCGCCCTCATCCTATGCCTTCCAATCCCCTCCTCGGCTGAAATCGCCATTGGAGAGAGTCTTGATTGGCTGGCGGTTTCACGTCTGGAAATCGGGGAGTATAAACTTCTCGAATCAAAGGACCGCGCCAACCCGGGCGCCCGC
>JBFIEP010000833.1:0-1173 GCA_041603335.1 Elusimicrobiota bacterium
GCCGAGCCATGGTCGGCGAACGCGGCTGAATATACTCCCCGCAACCGGCCGAAAAACGGGGGCCGGCACCCGAAACGCCGAATCCGCCGCATTAAAAGAAGTCGGAACACCCAGCCCTGTATGAGAAGGCGAGAAACTTCCCCATGACGCGGAAATGCCTGATTCCTTGGATCCACCGTCAAACATGCCGCCTAATGCGGCAGCCTTCTTAGAGTTCTTTTTCTTCTTTTGCGTTTGCTTGGCAACGGAGCGAAGAACAGTGAGCGTCGATTTCCGCTTCACGGGCGCGGGAACCGCCGTGACCGCGTTAACGGCTTTGCCGACATCGGCGGCCACGGGAAGAACAGGCGCCTCAAGCGTCGGAAGGGTCCCCGCGATGGAAGGGACGGTCAACACTCCCCCCCCGGTCCTAAGCGATATGCGGTCAAAAGCCACGGGGGCAACCAACGGACTAGGACCTGTACGAATTGTTCTAATCTTGGCTGCAAAACGTGCGCTCGCGCACGATGGGAGCAACAGTGCCGCGCTTAAGAAAGTAATTAATACTCGCATAGAATCCTCCCTTCCTAAAAGGAATAGGGGCCGAACTTTACCGCATGTATTCGGGGTTCATTCCGAGCCACAGGGGCAGCGTGGTCCTGGGAAAGGACCCCTTCAAAGTTCTCCCATAGACACCCAAAGAAGCTAGGTCCAATTTTCAAGCTTTTACAACGGTTTAGGCCCTACCGACAGGAGTATGGTCCTTGCTAAAATCCGGTTATGAACCTAACACACGATTTCGATAAAGCCGCCGCCGAGTGCGGAGATAGCCCAGCGCTTATATCCACCGATGCCGCCGGAAAGGAATTAACCCTTACCTACACCGAGCTCGCCGACAAGGTCCGCCGCGCGGCCGCAGGGTTTAAGGCAAATGGAATCGGAAAAGGCGACGCCGTCGCCATCATCCACCGAAATGATCCCGCGTTTATTATCGCGTACTTCGGCTTAATCCGCCTCGGTGCTATCGCTGTCCCGCTGAATTTCATGATCCAAAAACCCGAGGAACTCAAGTTCCTTCTTGGACACTGCAAGGCCAAGGGAGTCGTTACACAGCGCCCGTTTCTGCCGGGAATTATAGGCGCACAGAAAGAACTTCCCGATCTCCAACACATCTGGATTTCCGACGCGAGCGGC
>JBFIEP010000834.1:0-1162 GCA_041603335.1 Elusimicrobiota bacterium
ATTGTGACTTCCGGGAGAACGGTACTGGTAGGGATTTCCCCACGGATCCTTAAGAGACCCGCGTTTCAAGTAGGGACCCTTCCAATTCTTCGGGACCGGCGGTGCGGAGGGCTTGGTCTTCAATGCCCCAAGGCCCTGATCGCTCGTTGGGAAACGGTGGTTATCGACTTCATAGAGGTCGAGCGCGACGGAAAGATTGGCCCGCACATCCGCGGCGGCGGCACCGATGCGCGCCTCTTCCGAGCGACCCGTAAATCGCGGAACGACCATCAACGCCAGCGTGCTTAAAATAACGACGACCAGTAAAAGTTCGATCAGCGTAAAACCTTGTTCTTTTTTTCTCATCCCTTCCTCATTTGATTAGAGTGTGGATCTGCAGAATCGGCAGCAGCAACGCCAAGACCATCGCCCCTACGACACCACCGACCGCGAGTATCATGGTGGGCTCAAGCATCGCGACCACCATCCGGACCCGCCCCTCGAAATCCCGTTCGTAAGACGCCGCCACCTTGTCCAAAGACTTTTCCAAGTTCCCGCTTTCCTCACCGACCTCGATCATCCGGCATGCAAACTCGGGCAAACGGGTTTCCAATGATGCCGCCAGACTCGACCCGTTTTCCACCGCGTGCGCCGCCTCGAGAACATGCGCTTCCAAACGAGGATGCCCGGCTCCCTTCGCCGTCACGCGCAATGCTTCCAGCATGGGCACCCCGTTGCCAAGCAGCGTGCTTAGCGTCCGGGCAAACCGTGCCACGGCCTCCCGGTAAATCAAATCCCCCCAAACCGGCGCCTTCCACAGAATCCCTTCTTTCGGACGGACCCGCCAAAATACGGCTCCGCCCACGGCGCCCACCAGAAGCCATGCCCACCAACTGGCACTCCAAAACCCGCTGAAACCAATTAGCACGCGCGTCGCAAGCGGAAGCGTCTCTCCCATTTCCGAAAACAATTCGCCCAGGCGCGGCACAACGAAGCTAATGAGAAACATAACCGTTGCGATGCCGACCAAACCGACAAGCGCCGGATAGGCCGCCGCGGATTTTAGTTTCGAAACGAGTTCCGCTTCCTGTTCATAAAACCCCGCGAGACGGTTTAAAACGGTACCCAACGCCCCGCCGCGCTCCCCGGCGCGCACAATACTCGTGTATAGGTCGGGGAATAC
>JBFIEP010000835.1:0-1161 GCA_041603335.1 Elusimicrobiota bacterium
CCCTCCAGCGTTGTTTTATGGGTTACCCCGAATAGAGAGCCGATTCGCGGTTTCTTGTCGGGGCCGGGAGGAAGCGTTCTGACTTGGAAATCGTTTTCTAATTGCGCGAAAGGGATAGGAATGTATTTCTTTGCCTCGACGGGTACCGCAGTCCGCCAAAACCGGCGTTCAATTGCAGGAAGCGTGAAGTATCGCAGAATCCCGAAGTGATGAGAAAGGCTTACCATCACATGTTTAGATGTCCATGAAACCTGCGACATCGCTTTTTTAAGGGTTTCCTTAACGGAGGGATTATCCTTAAAGAAATCAGTATTCAGGGTCCCGCCGGTTTTTGCAGACGATCCGTCAGCGCCTGTGATGGGCAAGCGCAGAAGATGGAGGACCTTGGGTTTTCCTCCCTCTACGGCAACCTCAGCCAGAAACATCATGTCCGGACTTAGAAATAGGCCGAGGCAGGAGTTAAGCCGCGGTAGTGAGCGGCCGAACGAGAGCTGTTCAATATTCTCTGCCAGGTCCATCCCTTACTGCCCTCCCGCCACAATGTAGATTTCGACCTTGGCCGTTTCGTAATCGACCGTCTTTGTATCGACCTGCAACCGCTCTCGCCCCATTCCGTGGCGTTCTACGAGCAGTTTGGAGACTAATTGAGCGCGCCGTACCGCGAGTTTGCTCGGATCTGCCTCACCTGTATAAGAATAGCCGACGAGGTTAATGTTATCAAGCGGGTAATAATGCATTGTGTCGGCCACCCGTCGAAGAATGCCCTCTCCATCCTTAGTAATATTCGCCGTATTTTTGTCGAATAGTACCTGATAATTGACCGCACCGGCCCGAGTCGGCTTTGTTCCGTCCCCTGCCGTCGGTCCGGTGGATTGCTCATCGTCTGTCTTTTTTGGTTTTTTCAGAGTCTTTCCAGCAACCTTGCGCGGCTTTTTTTCCGATGGCGTCTGTTTCCCGCGTCGACTTCGTCGACTCTTCGCACGCGATTTTCGAGAAGGCCTCTTCTTGCGGACTGTTTTTCGGGTAGGGGCTTTCGATTTTCGGACGACTTTTTGGGATGCTTCCTCCGCACCCGGCAGCGCATCGGGCGGAGCCATCCCCACAATGGGGCGTTGTTGGGGTGTTGAGGCGGAAGCGAGTTCCGGTTCCGGCTCGGGGGCC
>JBFIEP010000836.1:0-1138 GCA_041603335.1 Elusimicrobiota bacterium
ATCGAGGCGCTCGGCGGCCTCATGGCCAATAAGAGCGCGGAAGGGCAAGTCGTTAATATCGGATCAACTGAAGAAGTATCGATTTTTCAGTTAGCCGAAAAGGTCATCGCATCCACCGACAGCAAATCCGTAGTCAAGAAGATCTCCTACGATCAGGCGTATCCGCAAGGCGGCTTTGAGGACATGTCACGTCGAGTCCCGAGTATCGAACGCGTGAAGAAGTTAATCAATTGGAGTCCGACCCAAAACCTGGAAGACATTATCCGCAGCGTCGCGAAATCCAAGAGCAAATAGATGTCATTTGAGGATACCTCGGAGGAGCTACGCCGCAAGCCCTGTAAGTGGCTTGTCACCGGAGCCGCTGGGTTTATTGGATCGCATCTGGTTGAGCACCTTCTGCGGCTCAATCAGACCGTCCTAGGATTGGATAATCTCTCCAACGGATACCGGAAGAACCTAGATCAAGTTCGGGAGATAGTTGGGCCGGAGGCATGGGGCCGGTTCAAGTTCACCGAAGGCGACATCCAGGACCCCGCGCTCTGCAACGAACTCACGTCGGGGACGGATTTCGTTCTTCATCAAGCCGCACTGGGCTCGGTCCCGCATTCCGTATCCGATCCATCCTGCTTTAACGACAACAACGTTACCGGGACGTTAAACATGCTGGTCGCCGCCAAGACCAATAAAGTCCGCAGATTCGTCTATGCGTCCAGCAGTTCCGTATACGGCGACAATGAGACCCTGCCGAAGGTCGAGAGCGAAATCGGAATTCCTCTCTCGCCCTATGCAGTCACCAAGCGCGTCGATGAATTGTATGCACAAGTGTTTAATAGCTGCTATGGGACCCAAACAATCGGGTTGCGATACTTTAACGTTTTCGGCCCTCGACAAGACCCCGACGGCGCCTACGCGGCCGTCATCCCGAAGTGGGTTGCCGACATGATACTGGGGAAAGAGATATTCATTAATGGAAACGGAGAAACCACCCGGGATTTCTGTTTCGTGGAGAACGTCGTTCAATCCAACATATTGGCGGCCACCACGTGCAATCCTGAAGCGGTAAACAAGGAATACAACATCGCTCTGAACCGCAAGACAACTCTAAATGAACTTTTTGAGATGCTTCGAGTGCGCCTAG
>JBFIEP010000837.1:0-1130 GCA_041603335.1 Elusimicrobiota bacterium
CCGCTCGCGGCAGCACTCGTTGCATCCCATTCTTGAGGCAGCACTGCCTCTTGAGGCTAATAAGCGAACTCCTTCTTTTACCTACCCGGGCGCAGAAGACGTTTCCATCGACAAAACCGTCATCAAGGAACATGGACTAGACAATATCCACACTTCGGATATGTCGATCATCCTAATCGATCCCGAAAACCGTCCGGGTGAAGAGCTGGAACGCATCGCGGAGCGCCTCGAAAGACGGTTCCGCTTGCTCAAGACGACTTTTCCCATAAAGATCTTTCCGGGCTTGGATGGGAAAAAATTTAAAAGCGAGACTGAATTTCTCAAACATGGAGCCGCCTTTCTGCGGCCCAATTGCCCAACGGCCGAAACCGCCGTTCTCCAGAGCGCTTTCCGGGAGCTCTATGCGACCGTCAATATCCGCCGTCCGCTGTTTGAACGAACCGACTTTGTAAACGGGCTTTGGGGTGCGTTGCTATCAAGCGTCACGTTTTCAATCGCATTGGGGTTTCATCCTGTCGTCCCTGCCGTGGCATTCCTATTCGGCTTATACGGACGCTACCTGGCACGGTTTAAATCCTGGATAGCGAACGCTCCCGCTGATACCGCCTGGACCAATACCCTGGCGTTGATGGCCGACGCGGGAATCGGGATCATCGCGATGGCCGGGATTATCGTCCCCGCCGCACACTACGGGATTCCCTTTGAACGTATTCTCGCCGCAAGCCTCCTGCACACGCTTTCTAAAGGCACGATCCGGCTTTGGTTTGACAAACGGTTCTCGCAAATGAATCTGGAAGATCAACGGAGGGGCGTTTTCCTATCCCTCTCTGTTAACTTCATCATCGGGCTCATGACGGCCTATATTTATGCGGGAAGAATCGAGGCCTTCATCATCCAGGCCTTTATTGCCGCTGTTGGGCTCGTCCTCGTCTATCGAAATTGATAAAGTAAGCTCGATGGCCGAGCCGAGTATCCCCCCTGTGTCCCAAGCCCGTGTCCGGGCGATTTTGCGCCGCGTATTGCCGCAGCCAACGGCTCCCTATCATGAATATTATGTTAGAGACGCCTTAGCAGCACTTTTCTCTGAAATGGACGTCTCCACGCGCCTCGATCGATCCGGGAATCTTATC
>JBFIEP010000838.1:0-1123 GCA_041603335.1 Elusimicrobiota bacterium
GCCCGCGCCAGCGGCGCATCCTCGGTGACAAACATCGGGTGCTTGCCGCCAAGTTCAAGGACGGCGGGAATGAGCCGCTGGGCGGCGGTCACGGCGACCTTGCGTCCCGATTCGGTGGAACCGGTAAAAAGAACCATTTCCACGCCTTCAATGACCCGCTTACCGACCTCGCCCCTCCCGACACAAACCTGCAGTAAACCCTCAGGAAAGAGTCCCGATGCCTCAAAACGCTGTTCCAAATAGAGGGCCGTTTTTGTGGTCCACTCCGAAGGCTTTAGGACCACCGCGTTCCCCGCCAATAATGCCGGGATCGCGTCTCCCAGCGGGATAAGAAACGGCATATTCCAGGGAGTTATCAATCCGATAACGCCGCGCGGGACATATCGCACGTAGGCTCGTTTATTGAAGAAAAACCAAGGGCGGGAAACGGGCCGATCTTTGAGTATTCGGTGGGCCCCGCGGGTAAAATACTTAAGAATCAGGTCTAATGCGGCGATTTCCATCGCCTCGATTTCCGCCAGCGGTTTTCCCGTTTCTTCCTGAATAACATCGATGAGACGGGTTTTATCTTGTCGGAGAAAATCCCAAAATCGCCGGATTAAA
Source organism: Elusimicrobiota bacterium (assembly GCA_041603335.1). Classification (GTDB taxonomy): domain Bacteria; phylum Elusimicrobiota; class Elusimicrobia; order UBA1565; family UBA1565; genus UBA1565. The sequence goes on from JBFIEP010000838.1 coordinate 604, forward strand.
TCCACACGCTGTGAGAGGGTATACCCCCGCCAGTGCACCTGGGCTTCCTTCGCCCGGGACAATCGATCAGAAACTTCCTCGGGGGAGTGGTCCCGAATCGGGGGCTCTAGGGACGGCTCATTCGAGGTCTCAACCGGCATAATCGCATTATATATATCTTGACGCGGGCCCCAGCCGGAAGTATCCTAGCCGGACCCCCTCTGGAGGACCTAATGCTCGGACCCGCTTTACGTTATTGTGATTCCCACCGCGACCGCTTTGTCGAGGATCTCTCAAAACTCGTTCGCATTCCCAGCGTTAGTTTTCCCGGATTTCCCAAAAAAGAAGTCGTGCGCTCAGCGGAAGCGGTTGCCGCTCTGCTTAAGAAATCCGGACTCGAGAACGTGAAACTTCTCCACCTGGGTGACGCGCATCCCTATGTCTATGCCGATTGGCTCCATGCTCCCGGAAAACCAACCACGCTCTTGTATGCCCATCATGATGTTCAACCCGCCGGCCGCGAAGAATTATGGAAAAGCCC
>JBFIEP010000839.1:0-1100 GCA_041603335.1 Elusimicrobiota bacterium
ATCGCCTCGAATACAAATCGAACTTTCCCGACTGTGGAGAAAAGACGGGCTACGGTTCCATCATCACAAATGGAACGGCGCCAATGGTCGGAGACGTGAACGGAATAAAAATCCGACCTCCGCCCGATCGTGGCACCGCCCCAGGGCTGCGGCATGAGTATCGTCCGGGGGAAATCTCCAGCGGCCCACGCCAATGCGAGAGCCCCCCAAGGAGAACCCTTTTCAAAAATAGGCACGCTGGAACCGACGGCCAAAGCGGTTCCCGGAGCGGCGAGAGCCCCGGCCATTCGCGCCGCAAATAAATCGTGGGGATACACGTCACCGTCGGACAACAGAACCAATTCATACTCTTCAGGGACCCGATCCATCCCAAAGGCGAGACTGACGAGCTTACCGCCCGCCCGTGATGATTTCTCACGCGTCACCCAGACTTCCGCCCCGGCCTTCTTAAGCACTTCGTATGCGGGATCCTCTTCGAGAGGAACCACATAGACAACACGGTAGGATCCCGGATATTGCTGCGCTTGGAACGCGTGAACTGTCTTTGCAAGATCAGCGGACGCTCCAGAAACGGGAATAAGCACGAATAGAGACGGCAAGGATTGGGGAACTTCCTCTTCCCGGCGGCGCAGCTGCCGGGCGCAATAAAGGGCAAGCAGCCACTCAATTACGAAGAAGCCGACCGTCGCAGCCATAAGTGCTCCCCTTGTCGAAACAAGCTCACGTCCGAGGAAGCAGACAACCGCCGCCGAAACAATCAACCCGACATTAACCAGCACGGTCGAGCACCTCAACAGATTGCGGTCCGGATAGCCGATAGGTAAACGGTCCCCAACGAACCCGATTTCCCAATGACGCGCAGAAGTTAACGACATAGAGAACCTGGAGGAAAGGGGCGAGGAATGCTCCCACCAGGACGGTCAACCACGGATGGGATTGGAATCGATCGGGAAGCCGCGTCACAAGTGTCGCAAGAATCGCTCCTACCGAAATAGAACGGGCGGCCCACCAACAGGCGAGGAGCTCAGGATCGAAACCCCGCGAAAAACATCGAGTCACAACGTAAACGTTAAACGTCGTCAGAATCAACCCGAGAACCC
>JBFIEP010000840.1:0-1095 GCA_041603335.1 Elusimicrobiota bacterium
GACGACGGAACGTCCTCCGTGTGTTGTGACGGAATAGATATCCTCGACTCCGGGAATATCCGTCAGGACGTTTTCAAGCGGCTTCGTGATTTGCTCAAGCACTTCTTCACGGGAGGAACCGGGAGACTCAATCGTTATGCGAAATGCCGGGGCGACGATGGTGGGATTGTATTTCTTAGGAGTGGCGGAAAATGAGAGGACGCCCCAGACGAAAAGGAACAGGCCGACTAATAAAGTCAGCCTATCGTTGTAGATGAAATAGCGGGCAATCTTCCCCGTCCAATTCAGCTTTTCGCTCATCGTGTTCACAGATTGTACTGATTCTGCGGGATTTGGACCCCATGGGCGGGTAATTTTGGAGGCTCATTTTTCCCAGAACCGGAGTACAATATCGGTACGAATTCATGCCTTCTGATGAAGCGAATTTATACCCAGAGAGATTCATTATGAGCGTCGGAACACCGGTCCTCGATAAGAAAGATGCAGCAGAACCCGTCGCAGCGAGCAAGAAACCAGCCGTTAAGCGTTGGAATCTCATCCCCTGGTATGTCGAAAGCTTCTCATCCAGCGGAGTGCCAGGAAGCATAAAAAAATAAATCGACCTAACCGACAATGAAACAGCCCTCACAATCCTGTGAGGGCTGTTTCATTTTATAGCGGCTTAAATCTACGGAAAATCCCGCGGTTGGAAACGCCGCGTCTACCAGTGCAAGAGCGGGACGCCCAACACCTGCAGAACCCTTAAGCGTTAACGGAGACGACTCCAGTCCTGATCGGAGAGGCGGCAATCCACCCGGACGCCGTCGATGGTGTTCATAAAGTCGAGTTCCTTCGTCATCGCCCAATCGAGGCGCTCCGCTTCCCCGTCCGAGACGTCCCGCGAAAGTTCTTCCTCGATATTCCAGGTGATGGTTCCTTTGCCGAATACGTATCCGCCGCTAAGCATCTCTTTAGGAGTCTTGAGGATGTCGAAGTAGGGCTTGTGCAGGGAAACCCAGAGAAACTCCCAGCCTTCCTTAGTGATCCGGTCGGTGTTCACGTAAACCGTATAGTGCCCCTCTGAAACATAGCCGGTCGCGAGTGCTGCATCCCAGC
>JBFIEP010000841.1:0-1084 GCA_041603335.1 Elusimicrobiota bacterium
CCGCTTGGAACGCTATACGGCTGGCGGACTTATTTCCGGAGGCACGTATTATGTCCGGGTCTTCGCGCGTGATGACGCGGATAACTGGTCGTCTCTCTCTAATGGGGCGACCGCCTATGCGACGAATGCTCCGTTTACAAAAATTGTGGGCCAGGTCATGAAGGTGTCGAGTGAAGGAATCACGGGAGTTTATGTCGAGGCTTATAATGCGTCGAATATCGTTGTTTCGAGTACGCATTCGGTTGCCGATGGAAGCGGAACCTATACGCTCGATAACGTCCCGCTTGGGGACTATACCGTGCGGGTTTCCTGGGTCCTCGATGAGATAACAAGTTCTGTTTGGCTCGACGGAATACCCATGGGAACAACAGGCGTCGATTTCTTCCTGGAGATCAACTATACCTTGTCGGAATTGACGGGTACGCTGGGAACGCTCTCTGCGTCAGGAGCCGGTCATGCGGCGAGTGCATTTATGTTGACCGCGGGTCAGGCGAAATTCAAGTCGAGTGAAGTGGAACTCTTCCAACAGAATAAGAAAATCGCTGCCGTGGGAGTTGACCCGACGGGACGGTGGAGAATTAGGAATCTTCTCCCCGGACGTTATGCCGTGCGGGCATTTAACGGTTTTGAATATACGAAGCTTCAGGAAGTGGTTTTGCTTGAAGGCGAGATTAAGGATGTCGCGTTCGTGTTTGATCCGCTGCCGGAAGCGGACGTCTTTGCGTTCCCCAATCCCGCGAAGAACACCACAACGTTCCGGTTTAAAACGGCCTTGCCCGGTCTCGAAGCGCAGGTTAGAGTCTTTGATATTGCAGGGACTCTCGTTCGAGAGATTGAGGGTTCGGCAATGACATCACCGCAAAACGGTTTGTATCACGCCGTTTGGGATTTGAAAAATATGGATGGGGAAGGCGTGGCTTCAGGCGTCTATCTCTTTATCGTTAAAGTGAAAGGCTCCAACGGCCAATCCGGCAAGGTGATTAAGAAACTCGCGATCGTGAAGTAATGAATTATGTTTAGAAAATCGATATCCCTAATCCTGGCAGCAGCCCTCTTGATTCCAATTGCGAGTGACGCCCTCTCC
>JBFIEP010000842.1:0-1080 GCA_041603335.1 Elusimicrobiota bacterium
AAAACCGCCAGCAGGAAGTCTCTGAGATCTCGCGCGGGCTCAAGCAAATGGCGCGGGACCTAAAGGTGCCCGTGATTGCTTTATCGCAGCTCTCGCGGCGCGTCGAGGACTCTAATCGGACCGATAAGCGCCCGATGCTCTCGGACCTCCGGGAATCCGGCGCGCTTGAGCAGGATGCCGATGTGGTGGCGTTCATCTTCCGGGAGTCCTATTACAAGCGCGACGACCCGAGCCTCGAGAATAAAGCCGAACTCATCATCGCCAAGCAGCGAAACGGGCCTACCGGTAGCGTGGAGCTCTTCTTCCGGCGGGAATTAACCCGCTTTGAAGACGTCTATCAGGGCGATGAGCCGCTCGACGAGGAGGAGGCATCGATATTCTAACCGACTTCCTCCTTCACTTTAAGAAGGCCATTCAGGGAGAGATGGATGCCATGCAAAAACGGCTCGGGCCGTTTGAGGTCATGCTGTCTGAGCCCGAAACGGAAGTCATCGCCGAAGATGAAAGAGGCGAAGGGGCATCCTGGGTTGTCCTCACCCCGAATGAAAAACTTGTCATCGGTTTGGAGTGCACGCTGCGGGCAGGTTTCGATGAGGTCCTCGTAAGGGTTGAGGAAATTTCTGGAGGCCGCGTGGTGCTTCGCTCCCAAGGGGCGATGCCGATGCCGGCTGAGGCGTCCTTGGTTATTTATCCGTGGTTTCTCTACGAGAAATTAAGAACCGCTCTCGATCGTGTCGGGGAAGACGGTTTCTTTCCGGAGCAGGCGTTGAAATTGTTTGGCAAGCGTCCCGCGACGCGCATTCCCTATGCCGAAATTTCTCAGTTCGCCGAATTAAATCCGAGTCAGCAGTCCGCTGTTCGTCTCTGTGCGGAAAGCGATCTCGCTTTCGTGTGGGGACCTCCGGGAACGGGAAAGACGATGACCTTGGCGTATATCCTGGAAGACCTGATGGCGCGGGGGCAGCGAATTCTCCTCCTCTCGACGACAAACGCGGCGCTCGATCACGCCCTCTCGCGCATTGTCCGGCGTCCCTTAATGAAAACGGCGGTCGATGAAGGGCGGATCGTCAGGGTCGGCCG
>JBFIEP010000843.1:0-1080 GCA_041603335.1 Elusimicrobiota bacterium
CCCGGGTTCGATAAGGAAGGCCGGGTCATCGTTCATCACTATCCCGAGTTCACGCTGCTGAACGTGTATTTCCCCAACGGGAAATCCCGTCAGGATCGATTGGACTTTAAGATGAATTTTTACGCGTGGTTCTTAAAACTGCTGAAACGCTATCGCCGCAAAGGCATTAAAAATCTCGTTGTCTGCGGTGATGTAAACACGGCTCATAAAGAGATCGACCTTGCCCGGCCGAAAGAGAATTCAAAGACGTCGGGTTTTCTGCCGGAAGAACGTGCGTGGATCGACGAGCTGCTCGCTGCGGGTTTCATCGACACCTTTCGCGAGTTTGACGCCGCTGGCGAGAACTACACCTGGTGGGATATGATAACCCGTGCCCGCGATCGGAATGTGGGCTGGCGCATCGATTACTTTTTTGTCTCTGAGTCGCTTAGAAAGAATTTGAAATCGGCACGAATACTGCCCGAGGTCATGGGGTCGGACCATTGTCCGATTGAGATCGTGCTTCAGTTTTAGGAGGGCGTATGCGAAGAAAAGACCTTATTAAACATTTGACGAAACAAGGTTGCGTGCTCCTGCGGGAAGGCGGAAAGTACTCCGTGTATCAAAATGCCGCCACGGGTCTTGAAACGCCGGTCACTCGTCATCCCGAGATGGCGGATCACGCAGCCAAGAAGATCTGCAAGGCCCTCGGGATCGATCCGCCTAAGTAGGTTAATCCCGTATTCCCAGGATCGCGCTGGCGGCAATTGCCGCTAATATAAGAACGGCCGTCCCGGTCCAGCGCCACTTCCTTTCCATCGCGAATCGAATCCCGAGAATACCGACGACGATTAGGGGCGCGGCAATCAGAATAAAAATCCCCGCGCGGATCACCTCATCCATGCCGAGTGCGAGTCCGACGGCGATAAAGGCACCGCTGATATAAACGCCCGCGCGCAAAACGCCCGCGATGAGGATATTAGAGTCCAAGGCTCCTCCGCATCATAAGGATGGAGAGACCGAAGGTTAGGACCGCAAACGATTTTCGAACGAGCCTCCCGGAAAGGTGCTGCGAAAGAAGCGCCCCGCCGGTTGACCCGA
>JBFIEP010000844.1:0-1071 GCA_041603335.1 Elusimicrobiota bacterium
CGATGCGCTGAAATCTATGGAATCGGCAAAACTCAATGCCGATTCTTCTTATGCCGATGGGATAAAGGGATTTGTGGCCGGGGAAAAGCAAAGCCTTACCCTCTCGCAATCCAAGGATGGTGCTCTAACCGTCGGTTTAGTTAAAGACGGCAAGCCGGCTTATGAAATAACAGCCACGAAGGAGGGTGCTGAGTTAGCCGCCGTCGGCGAATAAAAATACATTCTTGCCAGAATTTTGTGTCAAAGTTGACCTGCCTCAATTATCGAGGCAGGTCAACTTTTAGTATGATCCAGAAGGATTTCTACAACATGACAACGACAATATCTATCTGTCGGGGTCTCGATCTTAAGATCGAAGGACGCCCGGCTTCAAAGATCGTCGAAGCGCCACGGCCAACCCGCACCGCCGTCCAGCCCGACGATCTTCGCTATTTCCGGCCCCGTCTCCTGGTTAAAGAAGGAGACGTGGTCAAGACCGGAACCCCCCTCCTTTCAAGTAAGGATGATCCGCGAGTCATGATTGTCTCTCCCGGAAGCGGGACCGTCGTTTCAGTCCATCGCGGTGAAAGACGAAAAATCCTCGAAGTGATTGTTGAGATGTCCGGCGAAGAAACCTTTGAAGAGCATGGGGAACTCGATGATTCAGCGATAGAGGGACTCTCGCGTTCGGACCTGATCGCACGATTGCTTAAAGGCGGACTCTGGCCTCTTCTTCGGCAGCGCCCGTATGCCTGCATTGCCAAACCAGAAAATGCGCCCAAAGCAATTCTGGTTTGCGCTACCTCCCAAGATGATTTTGATGCCGACCCCGATACGGTTCTTAAAGGGCAGGAAAAAGATTTTCAGCTGGGACTCGATATCCTGGGTAAATTAACAGATGGAACCGTATTTCTGGGAATCGGGAAAGATGCTGTTTCTCCCGCCTTAACCGCCGCAAAAGGTGTCGAAACCCGGCGCTTCGCGGGACCGTACCCGGCTGGGGATCCTGCGGTTCAGATCTACCATGTCTGTCCGCCGTCAGCGGGCGAAACCGTCTGGTATATCCGCGCTCAGGATCTTTTGGCATTAGCC
>JBFIEP010000845.1:0-1066 GCA_041603335.1 Elusimicrobiota bacterium
CCAACCCTCAAGGTTGGGGACAAAAAATTTCAGAAGGGCATCCAGCGGGTGGAACGAGGGACAGCGGAAATCGGGTCCACGCTCGAAAAGAAAAACGCCGGAGGGAACGCCGTCCAAGCCTCCCTAATAGGGGGCCGCCTATTCGATAACGGCGGCTCACGCCGCCCCGGAAATTTCGCGGATGAACCGGTAGGAGCCGATGGGAAGCGCGGTCCGCCGCGAAGGAATGATCTTCGCCGCGCGCCCCCCGCAGGAAACGTCGACACACCGGATGCAAAAATCGGCCGTGCCATTAGGGCAACCCGCAACTACATCGCCGGAATCGCCGGCGGACTAAAGCTCAAAGAAGACCAACGCTACGCTCTGATGGAGATGGCGCTCGAAGAACAAAAAATTCCCATCGACTCCGAAATCGGGCGCGCCGTAGAAGCCGAACTATTCCCCGACCGCGCCCAACGCGGCGCTCTCGCCCGATCCGGAATCAACGCTCAATTCGTCAATCACGCAGACCTCATCATTGAACTTGCTGAGAAATTCGCGAAGACGACCCGGGAAGTAGAGGCAATTATCCGCGCCCAACCCGTCCTCACAAATATACTCTCGGGGAAATTGGATGCCAAGACAGCCCGAACCCAATTGGTTTTCGCACTCCAGCGGGAGCGCGTAGAAGCGATGACATCGAAATATCCCGATAATCCGCAGGGACGTTTCTTAAGGGCAATGGGGCAGGAGATCCTCACTCCCGGCGGGAAGTCTATTGAAGAAATCGTTCGCTCAGGGGCTTTCGCCTATATAGATTTCCGTGGAAGGACGGTCCAAAAAACTTCGGTGGGACGTGACCCGGATGTCCAATCTTCCGATTACGTCTTCTACGTTCTGCTGGAAGCCGACGGCCGCTGGACCATTAACGGCTACCGAAAAAACAACGGCACCCTCATGGGCTCGGACCTCGAACACATCAAGATCGTCGAGAAATGGCTAAAAACCGGTCTTAAAGACCAGGTCCAATTCAGCCCACGTTAGGTGTCACGTTAGGTGTCAGGCTTTGCTTTATTGCTTTCTCGCG
>JBFIEP010000846.1:0-1063 GCA_041603335.1 Elusimicrobiota bacterium
ATCCGCTCGTCGAGCGGCTTCAAACCCTTCTGTAAAATCTTTTGGAGGGTCGGCTTTAAATATCAGCGTTTCTCCGCTTGGAAGGGAGATTTTTAAACGCTCCGCGTGCAGCAGCATACGGGGTGCGCCATCAAACCCTTTCTTGTGATAGAGGATATCCCCCACGATCGGGAAGCCGATTGAAAACATATGGACGCGGATTTGATGTTGGCGGCCCGTTTCGGGAAACGCATGCAGCAGAGTCGCGCCATCATAAATTTCGAGCGGCCGATAACGCGTGAGCGCGTTCAGTCCGCGGGGATCGATTGCCACCCGTCCCGAACCATAACGGCGAAGGGGTTTGTCGACGGTCCCCGGCGCTGTGAGGGCTCCGTGAACAACCGCGAGGTAGCGCTTCCCGATTCGCCGCGATTCAAATTGGGCGCACAATTCCTTATGCATTTCCGCGGTTTTGGCAAATAGAACGACACCGCTGGTTTCCCGGTCGATCCGGTGAACAACAAAGGGTTTGCGTTTTAGGTATGCCTGCACGCGTGCGGACAGGGGTTTGTCCGCTTCTTTCCCGCGAGCGGGGACCACAACAACACCAACGGGTTTATCGATGGCGATGAGCCGTTCGTCTTCATGGATGATGGAAAGCGGTTCCTTGCTCATGGCGTGACACCAGGATAGCGCACCTGCCATTGCGCCGCAAGTCGTTCGTAGACGGGGCCTTTGAATTGTCGATGCATTTCAAGCAAAGCGGCCAGGGTTTTTTTATCGAGGGGACGGCCTTTCATGTAGCGGGGCAGCATCAAAGCGCCCGCTTTGCGGGCATCCAGCCGTTCATCGTAGCGTCGCAGTAATTGTGTCTGCTCGTCGAGAAATAGCGCTCGGGGAGCTTCATATTCCAGCCGCGGACGGCGGTCGCGGTTGAGGGGGCCTACGCCTGCTGCTGTCCGCACCGAACGGTCTGATAGAGACTGGAGGGACAACAGGGGTTCGAGGGCTTGCTCCTTAGGAATCGGTATCGGTTTTATTGATCCGAGAATCAGGATATCGTTCGATCCGACTTCCCAGATCG
>JBFIEP010000847.1:0-1050 GCA_041603335.1 Elusimicrobiota bacterium
ATCGTTCTTATCGCCATATCCCTTATGAACGCGTGGAAGCTTCGAGAGAACAAAAAACAGCAAAGCTCGCCTTAAGTGAACAGAGGTGGACTGGTAGGCTAAACTCGGCATTATCATGGCCAGCGGTTGGAGACGGATAAGGAACTCGTCACGTTAGCTCACGCCGAAAATATGTTCGTGATCGCCTATACCCTCATTGATCCCGCCACCATGCTCGAAATCATCGACAAAGGCGTAGACGGGATCGAGACCGATTATCCCGGTGTCGCCCGTGCTCTTTTGCCTCCGGGAGACCTGCCCCGTTTTATTCGCCGTTAAGGGCTAAAATGCGTTAGACTGTATGCATATTGAGTCACGAATTCTCTTGAATTTTCCGGATTATGTCTAAAGAAAAATCTGTAAAACCAAAAATATTGGTCATTGAGGATGATCCGGATTTCCGTGCCTGTTTGGAGGGTATTCTCGCCCCGAGGGGATTCGAGATTTCTCTTACCAAGGACGGGCGCGAGGGAATCGAGCGCTATCGGTCCTGGAAGCCGGACTTGATTATCTGCGATGTCGTCATGCCTGAGGCCGACGGCTATGAGGTCTGCCGGACTTTAAGAGAGGAGGGGGTGACTATCCCATTTCTCTTCCTGACGGGGAAGAAGCGCACCCGCGATGTGCTTCTCGGATACCGCAGCGGCGCGGATGACTATATCAATAAGCCGTTCGACGGTCATGTCCTTTTTGAAAAGGTGAAAGTACTTCTCGCCCGCCAAAACCCTCTCATAACGGACTCCTGATTTGACGCTAGATCCGGAACGCGTCGAAACTCTTCTGATCCTATCGATTTCCATGCTTTTTGGACTCAGCCTGTTGATGGTGGGAGGGCTTTTTATTTTTAAGGGCTGGGCTAGGCTGTTGGCCCGTTGGCGGGCGCACCGGGCGCGCTTTTTCGGCGAAGCTCTTCGTGAGTGGCGGGCGGGCCGGCGTAAAGCTCCGGCCGCGGCGTTAAAACCGAGTCTACCCGGAGACATCGATGTCCTCGAGGCGCTGTTGATCAAGGAA
>JBFIEP010000848.1:0-1045 GCA_041603335.1 Elusimicrobiota bacterium
CAACGATGGAAACCCGCGCATTACCGAACCGAGAATCATCGGACACGAAATCGCCGGAGAAGTCTGCTCCCTTGGGGATGGTGTAAAAGGATTTGAAATCGGGGACCGGGTGGCGATCGGAGCGGATGTTCCCTGCGGAAATTGCCCCGCCTGCAAAGCGGGCCGCGGCAACTGCTGCGACGTAAATCTTGCGATCGGTTATCAAATCGACGGGGGCTTCTCGGAGTACCTGCACCTCTCCTCCCAGGTCGTGGAACTCGGTCCGGTTCGACGCTTTGGAGCCAACCTCGATTATGCGTCAGCCGCAATTGCAGAACCCCTCGGCTGCTGCTTAAACGGGTATGAAAAAATCCGCATGGAAAAGGGGTGCTCCGTCGCCATTTTTGGAGCCGGGCCTGTCGGAGTCCTGCTTGCCCATCTAGGGAAAGCCCTCGGCGCGTCACGCGTCATCCTTATTGATCCCGCCAGCGACCGACTTGAGCAGGCGGCATCCCTTGGATTCAGCGAAATTCTTAATCCCTCCGACGGTGATATCGTGTCAACGGTCCGGGAAATGACCAATGGAAAAGGAATTGACCGCGTTTTCACGGCGTGTCCCGTTAGAGAAACGCACCCCCAAGCCCTGGCCATAACGGCAACCAGCGGCGTCATTAATTTATTCGGCGGCCTGCCGCAATCGGCGCCGCCCGTTGAACTCAAAACAAATCTCATCCACTATGGGGAGATCACTATGACCGGCTCGCACGGCGCTACACCCGAGCACCATCGCAAAGCCCTATCGCTAATCGAAGACGGCTCTGTCGATGTTTCAAAACTTATTTCGCGGACCTTCCCCCTCACAGACATCAACGGCGCTCTTAAAGCCGCAATGTCGCGGGAACATCTTAAAGTGGTTGTAAAACCCCATGAGTGATCGAAAAGTAGAAGTATCAGCGTCTATTATGTGCATCAACTGGCTTGATGCGGGCAAAGACCTCAAAGTACTCGAGGACAATGGAATCGACTACCTCCATTGGGACCTAATCGATGGAAGCTTTGCTCCCGA
>JBFIEP010000849.1:0-1045 GCA_041603335.1 Elusimicrobiota bacterium
GGCAAGGTTTCTCAGGAAGAGCGTGGTGCCATTGATTCCGCGATTTCCGATCTTAAGGAAGCGCTTAAGGGCGACGATGTTGAAAAAATCACCAAGGCCAAGGACGAGTTGATTAAAGTGTCGCAGAAACTCGGCGAGGCGATCTACAAGGAATCCGCCGAGAAGAATACCGCTGAAGCCAGCGATGCTAATGGAACCGAATCCAACGGCGGCGAGTCCAAGGGCTCGGCAGAAGGCGGCAAGGAAGAGAAGAAGTCGGATAAAGATGAAGCCGTCGACGCCGAAGTCGTCGATGAGGAGAAGGCATAAGGGCTTCGAGCCGACGGCATTATGGCTGGCGACTACTACAACCTGTTAGGCGTTGCACGCAACGCGACCGCGTCTGAAATTAAGCAGGCGTATCGAAAGCTTGCTTTGAAGCATCATCCTGACCGCAACCCGGGAGATAAGAAGGCCGAGGCTTTGTTTAAAGAAGCCACCATGGCTTACGAAGTTCTTTCCGATGGGAAAAAACGGAAGCTCTATGATCAGTATGGTGAGGCGGGGGTCTCTTCCGCCGGCGGGGGCGGTGCCGGAGGGTTTGGATTTCCGGGTGCCGGACAGGCTGGAGACGCGGGTGATATTTTCGGAGACCTGTTTGAAAATTTCTTCGCGGGCGGTTTTGGCGGTCCGGGGGGAGGGCGTCGGGAACGAGCCAAGCGCGGTCACGATCTGAAGTATGAAGTCGAGATTGATCTCAATGATGCTTTTGAGGGAACGCGTTTCCCGTTGGAATATGATCGGGTTGAGCCGTGCGGAACCTGCGACGGTTCCGGGGCAAAGCCCGGTTCCGGTGTAAAGAAATGCGGCGTTTGTAAAGGTTCGGGACGCGTCCAATTCTCTCAAGGATTTTTCGCAATGACGCAGACTTGCTCCTCCTGTGGAGGAGAAGGGCACAAAATCGAGACGCCGTGCGGTACTTGCCGCGGTTCGGCGCGCGTGACGAAGCCCCATAAGGTCACAATCCGAATTCCTGCGGGAGTGTATGACGGTGCAACGCTGCGGA
>JBFIEP010000850.1:0-1008 GCA_041603335.1 Elusimicrobiota bacterium
GCCGCCGCGCGGCTCATTGAAACACGGCCGCACGCGACCGCTTCCCGTTGGGTCACGGCCTTTGCGCCGACGTCGACCATCCAGGCCTCGCCGCGGCGATTTACATGAACAGCCATTACAATCCCCCCTTAAGACTTCGAGTCGTCTTTCTTGTCCGACCCGAGCTTCTTTTCTTCTTCAGGCGGCTCCTTCATTCCGGCTTTGAAGGAGTTGATGGCTTTTCCAAACGACCGCGCGATTTCCGGGATCTGCTTCGCACCGAACACCAGCAGTCCGAGTGCAAGAATAATCAGAAGTTCGCCGGTTCCAATGTTAAATGGCATATACGTTGATTATAGCAACCCCTGCATGGGCTATGGTATCCTCAAATCCAATGACTGCAACACTCCTTGGGTCCCTATTACTCTCGGCCCAAATCCTAAACGCCTTCGAGGTCATTGTCGTTCCTAAATCGCCGAAACCCGGCGATGTCCTTGCCGTTGAAGTCATCGGGATCGACAATCCCCGCAGGGCAGAACTTATTTTTCATAAAAAAAAGTACCCGTTTTATCCGGTTGCCCCGGGACGCATGAGGGCCTTAATCGGTCTCACGGCCAAAGAAAAGCCCAAATGGGCCGGCCTCCGCGTGATACGAAAACGGTTTTTACTGCCGGATGAAGTCATCACGGTCGGCGTGGATGTCGGCGTACGAAAATTTTCCCATCAATCATTTCGCATGCCTAAGAAAAAAACCCTCCTCACCAAAAAACCGGCAGCGCGCAAAGCCATCACCCTCATACGCGCCGCGCTCAAAAAAGACACGCCGCACCAGCAATGGGAGGGCGTCTTCCTGCGGCCGGCCAAAGGCCGCCGTTCCTCCAAATACGGACATACCCGGACCATTAACGGAAATATGTCTTGGGACTGGCACAAGGGCATTGATATCGGTGCCAAGGACGGCCATCCCGTTTTAGCCCCCAATGGCGGGAAGGTTGTTCTTACCGGACGCTACCCTGTGCAAGGCGGGAC
>JBFIEP010000851.1:0-1003 GCA_041603335.1 Elusimicrobiota bacterium
CATCAAAAATAGCATCCAAACCATTCGGGGCGAGTTTATCAACCGACTCCCATAAATTTTCCTTAGAGCGTACAATCACCGCATCGGCGCCTAGATCTGTGCAGTGAGAGGCCTTTTCCGGGGACCCGACAACAGCAACGACCCGACACCCGGCTCTTTTCGCGAGTTGGAGAAACGCAGAACCGGCTCCGCCTGCTGCGGAGTGGACCAACACGGTTTCCCCGCTTTCAACCTTAGCCGCGCGGTGCAGCCCGTAATACGCCGTAAAATGAACCGCAGGAAAACCTGCCGCTTCTTCGAAAGTCCAGCCTTCGGGAATCGGCCACAATTGCCAAGCGTCAACGACTTGGCAATCCGCGTAGCCTCCAAACCGCGTAATACCCAACACGCGGTCTCCCGGAGAAAATTCAAAAACACCTTCTCCCACCGCATCCACTTCGCCGGCGAACTCGAAACCTGGAGTCATCGGATAAAGGCCCTGTGCCGCCTTATAATGCCCCATACGGACCATGCAGTCGGCATAGTTAACACCCGCTGCCCGGACGCGTATTCGCACCTGCCCTCGGCCGGGCTCGGGGTCTGCCTCTTTTACGAGTGTGAGAGCTTCGTGTCCGCCTGGCTTAGAGACTAATATCCGCTTCATTCCACGATCATACCAAACATGCTAGAATTCGTCCGATGCACGATCTACGCAGAGAATTCCTAGATTATTTCGATCACAAGGCCCACCATGTTCAGGCCTCGAGCCCTCTTATTCCCCAAGGGGACCCGACCCTGCTTTTTACCGCTGCGGGCATGGTCCCCCTTAAGCCGTATTTCCTAGGGCTCAAAAAGGGAACTGATCGAGCGACCTCCTCACAGAAATGTTTTAGAACGACCGACATCGATAATGTCGGACTCACGGCACGCCATCTCACCTTCTTCGAGATGTTGGGAAACTTTTCCTTCGGCGATTAGTTCAAGGAGGAAGCAATCGCCTTCGCATGGGAATTTCTCACCAAGC
>JBFIEP010000852.1:0-1001 GCA_041603335.1 Elusimicrobiota bacterium
CCATCGCATTCATCACTCCGTGGAGAAACAACATATGAATAAGAATTATGCGAACTGGTTCCCCGTTTGGGACTTGGTTTTCGGAACGGCCGTTAAACCGGCTCCTGGCCAATGGCCCAAGACTGGACTAGCAGACGGGTCGGCAAGTACCATCATCGATTCCTACCTGCTGCCGATAAAACATCTTTCCCAAAAGATCGGCGCAATCCAACGTAAAAGCATGGGTGTGGCGCTTCTCTTGGTCTCTCTCTTACTGGGGGGATTTTCCGGTGTCGCGCACGCCTCTATGGTCGTCGCCAACCCGGTCCTGATCGACAGCGCTAACAGTAACAGCACCACCGTCATCGCCAACATCCTCGACGGACTTCTTGCGGGGTCCACAGGAGATTTAAATGCGGCGATCACCTCAATCTGTACGAAAGCGTCGGCCTTAAAGAATAAAATCCTCAAACAACTCGGCACGCGGAATTTCTCAACGCTTTCCGGAACTTCGTTCGGTGCGAGTGCCTCGCACGTTCAAACCGTCAGCACGCGCCTCAGTGCGCGGCGCTCCTCACCCACTAAAGCCGACACGCTCGCATCTGCGAAGGTCAAAGGAAATAAGTGGTATCCGGGCCAGTCATTCGCCGCGGGAATTAGTGATATGCCCTCTGGGAAAATGGCCGGCGGCTCCGGCAAGATGGGTTATTTCGGCACGTTAATCGTATCCCAAGGCCGCCAGTATGAGGATGATGGAGCGGCGGGGTATCGCTTCAACGGCCAGGGATTCTCTCTTGGAACCGATTATCAGCTCACGGACTGGGCCACCGTCGGCGTCAGCGGAGGCTACAACCGAAGCCACGCGAGCGTCGACGATAGCGGCGGAACAACCATCGGGGACTCGTTCAATTACGGTACCTACGGAACGTTTCATCACGGTAATTTCTTTGCCGATGTGTATATCGGAGGAGCTGCGGATTTCTACAGGTCCCTGCGAAATATATCAGGACTGGGCCGCCAAG